>JAHDGP010000200.1 GCA_020627525.1 Bacteroidota bacterium | reverse complement strand
TTGCATCCTTTTTCCTTGTTTCACTCCAAGTTGTTTTACTTCACCATCAACGAGGTAAGAATCCCAATTTCTTCTATCATGAATTTTTGATCCACGACCTCCAACTCTTAATGTAAATCCAATTTCTCTAGAACAATCCCCTTCCCAAACATCACTCATCGTAAGTCTTAATGGTTTGGGTGGTGGAAATGTAAACCCTTTCATAAAACTTTCATCTCGAAACCCAATCATAAATGCTCTTGGTCTCAGTTGTGGCAGGCCATAATCAGAAGCTTTTACAATTTTATAGTAAAATGAATATCCTAATTCATTTTCTAAAATATTCTGAATTACTTTGAATGTTCTTCCATTATCATGGTTAACTATGCCTCTAACATTTTCAAGAAAGAAAGCCTTTGGTCTTTTATATTCCAAAATTTCTGCAATATTAAAGAATAAATTGCCCCTTTCAGAATTGTGATTATCATCAAATCCCCTTTTAAAACCAGCTTGGCTAAACGGTTGGCAGGGAAATCCAGCACAAAGTATATCAAAATCAGGAATCTCATTAACATTGATATTTCTTATATCATCATTAAACATACCATTTTCAAATAGTTCTGGAGATATTTTTTTGAAGTTATGGATGTAGGTTTTTCTTGCATGTATATCCATTTCTGATGCAAACACACATACACCTCCCAAACTATGCATTGCACTATGAAACCCTCCTATTCCAGCAAATAAATCAATAAAAGTAAATTTGTGTTTTTTGTACATTTATCTATATCTTCATATTTAGGCAAAGATAAATCTATTAGATGGAGATTAAAATTTTACTGAATTTTTCTTTGATTACCCAAAAGAAAAAAGATATGAAAAATACCAACATCCAGCAAACAATGGTTTCAAATATTTCATTTTGTGGATTGTTATTTTTCATTTTAATCTTTTCTCAATGTAACTTCAAAAATTCTCACCAACATAGTGCATCAATAGAAAAAAATGGCAATCAATTAACAGCTACAAACGCAGTTGATAACAAACAAAGAGGTGCTCATATTTTTGGGCATCTTGACTCTACAAATATTCAACCATTTATACAAAACAATATTGATTGGATTACACTTGTCTCTTATAGCGATCAAAAAGACTTTGACAGTCCCACATTGAATTATTATAAAGGTGATAGTTTGAAAATGGCTAAAAGAGATTCCTCCTGGAAAAGTCAAATAGATTTGGCTCATTCCTTTGGTTTTAAAGTGTTCCTAAAACCTCACGTTTGGATATATGATCCTTCTGATGGAAAATGGCGTTCTGACGTTTTTCCAACAAATGAAAGTAACTGGAACTTATGGCAAAAAAATTATCGAGAATTTATTTTACTATACGCAAAAATAGCTGAGCAAAATGATGTAGAGCTATTCTGTATTGGGGCAGAGTTTTCTCGGCTGACTATTGAAAAACCTGATTTTTGGAGAAGCCTCATTAAAGATGTTAAAAGTATTTATTCTGGAAAAATAACTTATGCTGCAAATTGGTACGATGAATTTGAAAACATAACTTTTTGGCAGGAATTGGATTACATTGGTATTCAAGCTTATTTTCCTTTGGTAAAAAATGAATATCCAACTGTTGAGCAAATTTCGATAGGTTGGGAAAAACATCTCGACGTCATAGAGAATATCCATAAAAAATTTAATAGAAAAATACTTTTTACAGAAATAGGTTACAAAAGTACAGCTGATAGTGCTATAGAACCTTGGCAATGGATTGAAAATTCTGCAATTCAAAACAAAAAATTTTCACCAGAAACACAAGCCAATTGTTACCAAGCATTTTTTAACACTGTTTGGAAGAAAGCATGGTTTGCGGGGATTCACATTTGGCAAATGAGAAGTGATTATAAGGCAGAAATCGGAAAAAATAATTTAAACTTCACACCTCAAGGAAAGCAAGCAGAAATTATCATTGCAAGGGGTTTTCAAAAGAAATAGATAACATAATTGGCATTTTCTGCCATCAAAACCGTGATTTTTTACTGAATCTCTAACTATAATATAAGTTGCCTAAACTTATAACGCTATATCTATGCCTTATCATCCACAAAAAATTAAAGAAATACAATGGATTTTCCTTACATTTTTGTTTCTTGTAGGTTGATATGGTTGTTTGGACCGATATATTGGCACGGGCATTGGTACATAAAATAGAAAAAGAGCTGTGCTTTCATTAATCAAGAAGCGCAAAGACTAAACTAAAATAATTATGAGCAAGGTTTTATTGGAAGTTAAAAATCTGGAAACGCATTTCAAAACTGAGGAAGGGCTGGTTAAAGCCGTTAATAATGTAAGTTTTGACTTGTATAGAGGAGAAACTGTTGGTATTGTTGGAGAATCGGGTTCCGGGAAATCTGTAACATCCTTATCTATTATGAGATTGATTCCCAATCCTCCAGGTAAAATTGTTGGTGGACAGATTAATTTTCACGACAAAGATGGCAGTGTCACTGATCTCGTACAAGCTACTGAAGCCCAAATGAGGTTCTATCGTGGAAATGAGATTTCAATGATTTTTCAAGAACCAATGACCTCTCTAAATCCAGTTTTCACCTGTGGAGATCAAGTAAATGAAGCCATTATCCTCCATCAAAAGGTTAGTAAGTCTGAAGCCAAGCAAAGAACTTTAGAATTGTTTGAAAAAGTACAGCTTCCAACTCCTGAAAGAATGTTTTCTTCCTATCCGCATCAACTGTCGGGAGGACAAAAACAAAGGGTAATGATTGCAATGGCAATGTCTTGTAATCCACAAGTATTGATTGCCGATGAGCCTACTACGGCACTGGATGTAACTGTACAAAAAACCATCCTTCAATTGATGTCTGACCTTAAATCAGAGATAGATGCTTCGATAATGTTTATCACACACGATTTAGGCGTAATTGCAGAAATAGCTGATAGGGTTATTGTAATGTATAAAGGAAATATTGTTGAACAAGGCAATGTATTTGAAATTTTCTCAAATCCAAAACATCCGTATACCAAAGGATTACTAGCCTGTAGACCACCACTCGATAAAAGACTGAGCAAACTCCCTACCGTCGCTGATTTTATGTCAGTTGATGAAAATGGTAACATGTTGGAACTAGAAAGTTCTGTCGAAGAAATGATCAAGAAGGTAGAAATCACTAAGGAACAACACGGTCAGCGTTTTATTGAGCTACAAAAAAAAGAACCCGTCCTTCAAGTTAGAAATTTAAAAACCTATTATCCTTCAAAGAAAAATTTCTTTGGAAAAGTTACAGAATATGTAAAAGCTGTAAATGACGTTTCTTTCGATGTTTATCCTGGAGAAACAATGGGACTGGTTGGAGAGTCTGGTTGTGGTAAAACAACACTCGGAAGAACCTTGTTGAGATTGGCCCCTGCTTATGGAGGAGAAATTATTTACAAAGGCAAAAAAATATTAGAGCTAACTAAGCCAGAAATGAAAGAGCTTAGAAAAGAAATGCAAATCATTTTCCAGGACCCCTACTCTTCTCTAAATCCTCGTTTGACCATTGGTAATGCGATTATGGAACCAATGCAGGTTCACGGTATTTTACCAAATGATAAAGAAAGAAAAGATCGAGTGGTTGAATTATTGGAAACAGTAAGTCTTTTACCGCATCACTTCAATCGCTATCCGCACGAATTTTCCGGTGGACAAAGACAACGTATTTGTATTGCCCGTGCCTTGGCACTCAATCCGCAATTCATTATCTGCGATGAATCCGTTTCAGCACTTGATGTATCGGTACAAGCGCAGGTACTCAATTTATTGATTGAACTGCGTGAAAAATTCGATTTCACCTATATCTTTATTTCACACGATTTGTCCGTTGTGAAGTTCATGTCAGATAGAATGATCGTTATGAACAAAGGAGTAATTGAACAAATGGGTAAAGCAGATGATATTTATGAAAATCCTGAAACTGAATACACAAAAGATTTGATCAACGCGATTCCTAAAGGATTACTGTCTGACATTAGAGTTAGAACAGGAAATTAGTTTTTAGATAAATCAAAGTTAATGGAAAAATTCACTGAGCATCACTTAAAAGTTCAGCGAACCGCCCGCTATTTTACTTACGGTAATTTGTCTGAAAATACAGAACAGGTTTGGTTTGCCTTACACGGTTATGCAATGCTTGCAAAGCAACTCATTAAAAGGTTTCATGTTCTTGATCCTGAAAAACATTTTGTTGTTGCTCCTGAAGGCTTATCTCGATTTTACTGGAATGGATTCAATGGCAAACCCGTTGCTTCCTGGATGACTTCGGAAGACAGGCTCAATGAAATAGAAGATTACATCGCCTATTTGGATAGACTTTATGCTGCGACATTGGAAAAAATTTCCAAAAAAAAAGTCGTTATAAATGCACTTGGATTTTCTCAAGGTACTGCAACTAGTGCAAGATGGTTAGCAGCCCAAAACAGTAGTGTAGACAATATGATTTTCTGGGCAGGACCACTGCCAAATGATGTAGACTGGGACAAAGCCTTGCCAATATTCAATCAATCAAATGTGATTTTTGTATTGGGAGACCAAGACCAGTTCATTACAAAAAAACACCAGTTAGATCATCAAGAAAAGCTCGATAAATTAGGTTTACAGTATACCAACTTAGACTTTAAAGGCAAGCATGAAGTTGATGAGAGTTTACTTAGTCAAATTGCTGAAAATATAAGTAAACAGTGAAAACATCGCTAAAAAAATCTGCAATATTGACCAGACTGACTACTTAGTTATCTCATAAATTATACAACTTTCCAGATAAATTATTATTTTTGAATAAAAAACTTGATATGCCGAGATTTCTTTTAATAATGATTTTGTTAGTATTTGTTTCATGTGGACAAAATCAAAGTTCTGACAAATCTGAATCAACAAATGCTGTCGTAAAAACAGTTGATCCCAACGAAATAGGAGAGCAAAAAATGCATCCAGATTACCCTCATATCCCACTAGCAGATTTGGGAATTACGGTAGTATCAGAAGATGGTTGGGATGAAAAAACACTTGAATTTCACCTTGGTTATTGTGAACAAATGATGGGAAAGCTGGGAGACAAATATCATACAAATGTATTTTGTGATTGTTTCGTTAAAAAAATCCAATACTATTATGAGCCAATTTTCTTTAAAGAGGCTTATACGGATCAAAAAAGATGGAATCAAGAATGCTTGAAAGCTGCTACAAAAGAAGAATAAAATCATAAAAATTCAATATATAATTTGAGCATTTTTATCCGAGTACTTGTTTTTTAATTTTTATTATAAATAATAAAAAAACAACTATTTACAATTACACTAAAGTTTTAATACAATTATAATAACTTACGTTGACCATTAAAAATTGTGGTTGGCAACGGACAACCTCCACATCTATATTTGATTTATATTTTTTCACGCCAAATATTTTGGCATTAAAATTTAAATTAAATGGAAATCAAAAAATTGTTGTTTGCCATTAGTTGCATTTTGTTTGTAATGACCAGTTGTTCCAAGGAATCAACTGATTTTACAGATAGCAACATTAATGGTGCAGTGGTACAAACCGCTGCAAAATCTGGAGACTGTGTAAGCAGTAAGGACCCATTCTATATTAGTTATGAAACTAATAAAAAAAATGTTTCCAAAGTTAGTATCAAAGTCAATCCACTTTTTGATGGAGGTGGCAAGTTTGCACCAGTTATCTTAGAAGAGATTCTTTTATTGGCTCCTATTATTGACGATGAAGTTGTTTTAGTAAAACCAATCGAAGATGACATTATTTGGTGGCTTGTTTATGATACTGTAAACAAAACTACGACTAAGGTAAGAGGGACAGAGTTAACTCTTAGGGGCTCCGGTAAGTATGAAATTTCTGCTTATATCCCAATTGAAAATCATACGGATTTAAGTGGTCCTCAGGTTGAATTAATTGACCTGTTAATTGCCATTGATGATTTAGATATTCAATCTGCAAAATCTGCTGTGTGTAGCCAACCTTCTTTAGAGAAATCAGCTTTAGTGGCACCAGTTCCTATTCCAATATGGAATTGGTAGGTTTTAGAGTATAAACATTTTCAAAAGCATGTATGGAAGTAAAATTCCATGCATGTTTTTGAATAATTGTTTAGCGATTTCGTCAATAGAAAACGCAAAACAAGTATTTTCTTCCGCTTTTTTTCACGATAACTCCATCTTCCACTTTTCATCACAAAAAACTAATAATCAATATATTAAGTATAAAAATATTTAATTTTAAAAGGTGTTTTTTGTGTGTGAATATACCTTTTTTGTGGTTGTAAAGCAGATGGTACTTAAGCTATCTTTAAAGTATTGAATAACAAAAGAACATTTAAAATGAATACAAGAAATTTAATCCTAGTAATCTGCTGTCTATTATTTGCATTGACAAGCTGCCAAAAAGAAGAACTTACAGATTTAACAAGTGCTGTTAAAAAAGGAGCAAAACAACATGCTGGCGGTGGCGGTCTAAATACAATAGATAATAATGCACCAATATTTCCTGCACCCTGTGTTGATTCTTCAATCCCTTTTACTATGGGAATGGTATCAACTTATGGAGTTACTAATGGAATTTTTATTGATCAAAATACTGCCTATACTGGTTATTATAAGTTTTTGTTTGATCAAATAGCTTTTACCTATACACCAGATAATAATATAGCTTACACATTTGGCAAATTTGGGGAAGGTACTTACACCACAGCCTATCTAAATATTTCACCATATGTAAATAGCCCTAATACTGGAGTATTGACTGTTGAGATTCCATTCACAGTTCCAAATGATTCAACGATATACTATATTACCTTTACCTATTGCACAGGAAATAATGAAATTTCGTTTTGTTCTGATAAGCAGGCAAGCCAACATACAAAACCTTGCCCTGGAAGTATAAGTGGTGGTCCAGGAGTAACATTTACGGTTATCATGTCAGTTGTTACTGACAATTTCACTGTGGAATGTTTTGATTGTTAAAAGTTTAAATATAAAGAAGTCCTAAATCTTTGATTTAGGACTTCTTTAATTCAATAAATATTTTTGTTAATTTAAACGTAAAACGTTATTTTTGTTAACGGAAAGCGTAAAAACAAGTATTATTTACTTGTTTTTTTTACGATAATCCCACCTTTAAATTTGCGCCACAAACACCTAAAATTCAACATATTAAATATCAAAAATCTAATTTGAAAAGATATTTAATTTATGTGAATCAGTCTTTTTTGTGCTTGTAAAAAAGAGGGTAACAAAGCTATCTTTGACGTATTGAATAACAAAAGAACATTTATAATGAACAAGAGAAATTTAATCCTAGTAATCTGCTGTGTATTTTTTGCCTTAACAAGTTGTCAAAAAGAAGAAATTGCGGACTTAACAATTGCTGCTAGAACAGCTGCACATCATGGTGGTGGTGATTTCAATGGTCAAAATGGCGATGCACCAATTTTTCCAGCTCCCTGTGTTGACTCTACAATCCCATTTATACTTGGAACTCAAGCAACTATGGGGGTTTCTGAAGGAATTTTTATTCAACAGAATAATGCCTATACTGGTCAGATAATTTTTTATCTCGATCAAATAACTTATACTTATACACCAGATAACGGAATAGCTTACACAACTGGGGCATTTGCAGATGGTCCTCATACCTCTTATTATTTAAATGTGTCACCATTTGTAAAAAGTCCAAATAGTGGAGAATTGGTAATTAGCATTCCTTACAGGTTTCCAATGAATAGAAATGTATATTATTTGACCTTTACATACTGCCTGGGAGATTATGAGATGGACTTTTGTTCAGAAAAGGCTGAAAGTCAACATACTATTCCTTGCCCAGGAGATGTCGACGGAGGTCCTGGTGTGACCTTTACAGTTATCATGTCAGTTACTACTCAAAACATCCCATCTCCTTGTTGCTAAAAATAATTTTCACTAAAAAAAAGCCCTAAATCTTTGATTTAGGGCTTTTTTAATTCATTCGCTTTTTCTAGTAGCCAAGATTTACAAGCAACAATACTCGATTCATTTATTTCTTCAATTAAGGAAGGTTCAATTCCATTGGTTTCTCTATTCTTTTGCAGCTCCTTCGTAAAATCTATAAAGTTTTTAACTGATAATTTTATTTGATCAGACATTTCATCTTTTCTAGTTAAATATGTACTGAAAGATTTTATTTGATTGAGAAACAA
>JAHDGP010000199.1 GCA_020627525.1 Bacteroidota bacterium | reverse complement strand
GCTGCACTTGGTTGGACGGTGAATATGGTTTGAAAAATATTTACCTAGGCGTACCAGTTGTTCTTGGTAAAGGTGGTATTGAAAAAATCATTGAAGTAAACTTAAACAAAACAGAGACAAAATCATTGCACAAATCTGCTACTGCAGTTAGAGGTGTTATGAAAACTTTGGATGATTTAAAATTGTTTACAAAAACTAAAAAAGCACCTGCTAAGAAAAAGAAGAAATAAGTTCTAAAGTTTCTTATTAGATATAAATAAAAAGTGGAAACATTCTTGACAGAATGTTTCCACTTTTTTTATTCTTAAACTCAAGAAAATATTTTCTAAGTCAACTTTTCAAAAAAACCCGTTTGTCTGTTTTTTCTAACATCATCGTACAGAAAAAACCTTCCATTCATACTGATATAAACACCAAAAGGAAGAGATTGGGCAAAAGCTACCGCAGCTCCTAAGTTAAAAAAGCCATCACTAGAAGCTCCAAATTTATAAGGAATCATTGCACCCGTTATAATAATTGTCTTGTCGAGTTTAGCTGCTGCAATCACTTTTCCAGTAACAGTCATAGTATCAGTTCCATGCGTAATGATAATAGCTTCTTCTTTTGACCGTTTACAGTTTCCTAAAATTAAATCTCGGTCTTCATTGGTCATTTCCAAACTATCAATCATCATTAGGGTTGTAACCCTAATATCAAGGGTACAACGCCCTCTTTCAAACATTTCAGGTAGGTGTGTATCTTCAAAATACAGTTCCCCATTGATTAAATTATATTCTTTGTCAAAGGTACCACCAGTAACAAAAATACGAATTGGCTTAGACATACTTTTAATAGATAATTTGGCTGCAATTTAAAAAAAGTATGAAGGCTTTTTCACTAAGTGATGAAATTATATTGAAGAAACTTAGAGTAATGCTTTTGGCAAAGATGAAAATATTTTTAATGCAAATACACATATGTATTTACTCATTCGAAAAATGGGAATCGGCATGAAAAAACGATTGTTTTATTCTTCATTGTTTTGCTTAGAAGAATGATCTATTTCTTCAGAATCAGCAAGTTTTGTATCCATCGAATGTAATAATTCAGCAGTAAGGGGCTTGTTGATAAAGCCTTCTATATTATAATTTTTTGATTTTTCTCTATCATTAGGATTAATAGACGTTGTTAGCATAACAATCACAGAAGACACCGATTTAGAAAATTCTTTTTCATATTCATCTAAAAATTCAAATCCGTTCATTCGAGGCATATTTATGTCGAGAAAAATCAATGAAGGAAATTCGTTTTCTTCAATTGATTTTAGCCACTCCAATGCCTCATCTGCATATTGAAACACAACCAAGTCATTACAAATAGATGTACTATTTATAATGATTTTATGATATTCATTGGTTGCATAATCATCATCTATTAACAATATTTTTTTTATCATAAATCAGTTGTTTTTCACTTTCATTGTAAAATGAACTGTGGTTCCTTCGTCTTTTTGTGAATCAATCCAAATTTTTCCACCATGTTCATCAATAATTTTCTTACATAATGAAAGTCCAATTCCGCTTCCTTTTATTTCAGACCTACTGTGCAATCGTCTAAATATTTCAAATATTTTATCTTTGTATTCCATTTCTATGCCAATACCATTATCTTTTACGCTAAAAAGGTAAAAATCGTTTTGTTTTTTACAGTCTATTATTACAATAGGTGAAACATTTTTCTTTGAAAATTTCAAAGCATTCGTAATCAAATTTAAAAATAAGCTAAATATTTCACTTTTAACACCCCAAATTTTGAGTCCATTGTTACAGATAATCTGAGCTTGTTTAGCTTTAATAATAGTTTGAATATCAATTTTTATATTACCAACAATTTCATTGACATCTACTTCTTCTCTAAATTTTTCATTTCCGATAATTGAATATTGCAATATTCCAGATAAAAACTGACTCATTCTTTTAGTAGAATCAATAACTATATCAGCGTATTTCAATCGCTTATCGTTTTCTTTTTCAAGCTTAAACAAATCGGTGAAATTCAATATGTTTCTCAATGGCTCTTGTAAATCATGTGCAGCTATATATGTAAACTGCTCTAAATCCCTTTTTTGTGAATCAATCAATTTGTTCTTTAAAACTAATTGATCTACTTGGTATTTTTGTTCTTTTACTAAAGTAATTATAGTTGAAAATTTATCATTATTTGTATTCTTCTCCAAATCAACATAACGCAATAATAATTCAGTAAGCTTTTTTGATGAAGGTGAAAGTCTGTGTATATCCACCAACATATTTAATATTTTTTTTGTGTAAACATTAATCTTCTTTTCGTCAGAGACTTCTAAAATAGCTTCCAGTATATCCAAAGACTCCTTTAACTTGTTCTGAGAAAACAATATTTCTGCAATTTCTATATCTAACAATATTTGGTCTAAAACTCTACTACTGCCGTAGGCTATTTCTCTGGCTGTTTTAAGTTTTTCAAAAGCCTCTACCAGCTTATCTTCCTTAAATAGAAAACTTGATTCTAATTGGTATTGTTGAAAAGAGAGGTAAGCAAATTTTTCAGCATTTTCTTGAATGGCATTTTTAAAAAGAGTAAAATATATTTTTGCTCTTTCAAGGTCATTTAACTCAATCAAACACATACAATAGTTAGAATAAAAAACAGGCGCATTAGCAACAGTCTTTACATAGTCAGAATTTAGATGCGCAAGTGCTAGTTCATAATAAGATTTAGCATCTTTATAAAGTGAAAGTCTAAATAACGAGTCAGCAATATTATTATAGCATACCGCTGATTTACCTTCAGAGATATACAAAGCCAAATGATAAAACTGAATTGCTAATTCAAACTTTTCTAAGTAAAAATTTATAATTCCTAAACCATTATAAATCCTAAGAAACAGTTTTTCATTCTCAATTTGAAACTGTCTAAGCATTTTTAAACATATCTTCAACAGAGCGTATGATCTTAAAAAATCTCCATTGAAACACAATCTATTTGAATACTTTATCAACTCCCCAAATACATCTTCATGAGCCTTATAATCTCCGATTACACCATCGAATTCAGCTATATCCAAAATTCCTTTTTGGGATACTAATATAGATTTAACTTCCTCTAAAAAATCAAAATGTTCCAACTACGTTTCTAAATTGGTATTTAAATCAAATAGTTTTCTCTAAACATGTAAAGGTATAAGGACCATAATTGTTTAGAATTTGTATTTATCCTTTAATAAAAAATCACACAACTAGTTAAAAATGCGTATTGTCATCAAACAGCTATCTATATATTACCTATAATATATATAAGTAGTTTCATTACCCTTATAATGATTCAGAAATACTTTGTAAAATTTGTTCACAAGCAAAAGTAATCTCAGCTTCATTAATAATTAACGGAGGGGCTATTCTTAAGCAATTATCTGCAAACAAAAACCAATCAGTGATGACGCCTCTTTGAATACAGGCATTTATCACATTTTTAGTTTGTTCAAAATTTTCAAATTCAACAGCCATCATCAAGCCCTTACTTCTCACATTCTTAATTTTGGGATGTACCAATTTTTGAATAAACAATGCTTCTTTTTCTTTTACCTTTTGGATATATTCTTCTTCTAATAACAATTTTAATACCGCTAATGATGCTGCGCAAGTTACTGGGTTTCCTCCAAATGTGGTTATATGTCCCAAAAATGGATTGTCTTGAAAAACATTCATCATTTCTTTATTAGAAATAAATGCTCCAATAGGCAGCCCCCCGCCCATTCCTTTTGCCAATAATAAAATATCAGGAATTACATTGTATTGTTCAAAAGCAAAAAGGCTACCTGTTCTACCAAAGCCCGTTTGTATTTCATCAAAAACCAAAAGAGCACCAACATCGGTACACCGCTTTCTTAGAGTTTCCAAAAACGATTGTGTTCCTGGATTTACTCCTGATTCAGCTTGAACTACTTCCGCAAAAACACAAGCCGTCTTTTCTGTTATTAAATTTAAATCTTCTTCATTATTATATCTTAAAGCTCTGGTATCTGGAATTAATGGACGATAGTTGGTTTTAAAATATTCATCTCCAATAATGCTTAGAGCTCCATGCGTACTGCCGTGATAGGATTTCAAAAAGCCAATCACCTCTGAACGTCCTGTATATCTTTTCGCCAATTTCATCGCTCCTTCCGTTGCTTCTGTACCAGAATTTACCAAATATACATTGTTGAGTGAGTTTGGTAAATTTTCACACAGTAATTGACTTAGCTTTACTTGTGGATGATAAACATATTCACCATAAACCATTAAATGCATATATTTGGCACTTTGCTCTTGAATGGCTTGTACTACTTTGGGATGACAATGCCCAACATTGCTTACACTAATGCCCGAAATCAGGTCCAGGTAACTCTTTCCTGAGGTGTCATAAATATTAACTCCTTTTGCCTTTTCGATTTCCAACATTAATGGAATATCACTCGTTTGTGCAACATTGTTTAAAAATAGCTGTCGATTGGTTATCATATTATTACTCTATGTTCAATGAGTTCCTGTATATTTGTAAAATTAACGAATACCTTGATCAATAACGAATGTTGTTCAAAATTGAAAATGACATAAGAACTTTAGAGATGCAACAAGTTTGGAACTAATACAGTTCATGACGTGTATTAGTAGCTGAACATAAATTGATATGCTCTTTTTTAAAAAATAATACTGCTTTATTATGAAACTGACCACTAAAAGCATAAAAAACAAGCGTGCTGATTTTGAATATTTTACTATACAAAAGTTCAATTGTGGCATTGTTTTAACTGGAACCGAAATTAAGTCTGTGAGACAAGGTAAAGTAAACCTAAAAGAAGGCTTTTGTTATGCCAGAGATGGTGAAGTTTGGATAAAAAATATGCACATCGCTCCTTATAAAGAAGCTTCTTATAATAACCATGATCCATTAAGATTGAGAAAAATTTTATTGACAAAAAGAGAAATAAGAAAAATCGAATCTAAACTAAAGGAAAAAGGATTAACACTTGTTCCATACGAAATGTATATAAATGACAGAGGTTTTGCCAAGTTAGATATTATCCTTGGAAAAGGAAAGAAGCACTTCGACAAACGTAATACTATCAAAGACAAAGACAGCAAGCGAGATTTAGATAGGGCAATGAAAGGTTCTTATTAAATTTTTTGAATCATTAATCATTCAATTAAAATGAAAAAAGAAAACCTTCCCGATCCACCTTTTGATTTTAAAATCACCAAACAAAATAAAACTTTAATTTACAGGGGTAATAAATTGGTTAAAACATTAAGTGCCAATAAAACAGCTTCTTTTCAAGCTAAATTGACAGGAAAATCTAGTTTTGAGATTCAAATGATTCTAGCAAAAATTACTGGTCAATACAAGTTTGGAAACGAGAAAGACAATAAGGAAGTAGATTAAACTAGAAAAAGGAGTACAAGAAATTCAAGTACTCCCAATGTAACATTACCACAATAAACTAAACTAATTTTTATAAATTTTTTGCACTTCACTCCAACTATCACCAACAACTCTACACAAATAAATACCAGTATTTATACCACCCAAGTCTATACTCAAATTATTCTGACCTTTTGATAACAAAACATCCATTCCTATTACCTTAATAAGTCTTCCATTTAAATCTAACAATTCTATTCTAGCTGCACCTTCTTTCATTAAGTCCATAAATAAATTGGTTTTCGTATTTACAGGGTTGGGATAAATTTTAAATCCAGTACTGAAACCTTCCGATATTTTTTTACTTGCTGAATTTCTAGTACTAATAGAATCAATGGTACAATCTTCAATTTCTAGGCACAAGGTCGATCTATTATTTTCCGTATCTAGTCCATCTATGAAAAATTCTGGCATTAGTGAAATAGATTCATCTGATGTCATAAAAAGTGAGCCTTCAAAAGTTGCACTTACATCTATAGCATTTTCAATATTGTATGTAAATGGGACCAAAGGATCTCCCCATCCATCATCAATTTCATTATACTGTCCAGCAGAATTATGAGTATAATTTGGAACATAATTGCACCTATCACATACGTCTGGATACATAAAATTAATAGTCTGAACATCTATTGGTGATAAGAATGAACGTTGTCCCATTACGATATTTGGGGCACTAATAGCCTGCATAACTTTTTGGCAATTAAGATCAAAAAGCAAGCCTGCATCATCCCTATAATGCATAATAGAATGATAATCATAAATCGGGCTATATCCAAAATACCCTTCTTGTAGTTTCAAATATTGAATCTTCCAACTCGTTCTTATGCAGTCTTCATTAACGGCAATATGCAAATCTCGATCAGGTCTTTGATGCTCATGGTGTATACCTAATAAATGCATCATCTCGTGACAGATAGTAATCAAGTTAGAACTTTTACATCTAATTGTTGGATACTGATTACCTGCTGCAATTTCGGCTGGTGAAATATATCCACCACCACTCGCAGCACACCCACCACTATACTCATACTTAATCAACATATAAGAAGCATCGTATTGATTGGCTTCTTGAAAACATAAATTTGTGGCACTGCTTAAGTATGCCGCTGCTTGATAAACTGTTTCCTTTTCTAAAATTTTATCAGCAGGCCAATTGGCATCAAATTTAAATGGGATTCGCGAACTGGGCCAACGTTTGGACAAGTCAGTAGTGTAACAGCCACCCAACAAATTTTGCCCAATACATAAGAGTACTACTCCTAGTATAATTATTTTGTAATCTAAATTCATCATTATATGTTTTTTATTTTTTTAGACCTACGAGGTTTTTAGACCTACGAGGTTTTAAAAACCTCGTAGGTCTAAAAAATCAATTTTTAAAAACCTTTTCCATTTCAAACCAATTATCTCCAGAAACTCTAAACAGATAAATACCTGAATACAAATCGCTCATATCCACACGAATATTTTGTTTACCTGAGTGCATTTGTCCTACATCCATTGATTTAATAACACGACCATTCAGTGCTAATATTTCAATTTTAATATTGTTATCTCCTTTAGAACTTACTGTTAAATTGGTCCAGTCAGTAACAGGGTTGGGAAAAATATTTACTTCGTTTGCAATATTACTGATAGGAGCATTTAATATTGTTTTTGAAGCTGTAGATGCATTACAATCGTCAATTTCCAGGCACATTGTAGATTCATTATTTAATGCATCATATCCATCTATATAAAAATCTGGCTGCAAAGAGATAGACTCACTTGAAGTCATAAACAATGATCCTTCAAAGGCAGTACTGACATCTACATCACTATTTAAGTTAAAAACATAAGGCACCAAAGGATCACCCCATACATCATCAGCAATATTATATTGTCCATTGTAATTGTAGGTAAATTCAGAAAGCTCACTGCATTCATCACATACTTCAGGATAAAGAAAGTTGATCGTTTCTACATCAACAGGAGATAAAAAAGAGTTTTGCCCCATTTTTACACCTGGATAATCTATGGACTCCATTGTTTTTGAGCAGCTAAGACTACTTGTCAAACCAGTATTACTATAATGCATAACTGAATGGTAATCATAAATAGAACTAGACATATATCCACTTGAAGGTAATTTTGTAAATTGAGAGGACCAGTTTGAATGAATGCAGTCTTCGAAAACCTCAATATGATCATCTCTATCTGGTCTTTGTTGTTCATGTACAAAGCCCAAAACATGCATAAACTCATGTAATATTTGTGTAATATTGTCACCAGCACACCTTACAGTAGGCTGAGAAAACATACCACTGGCAACTAAACTTGGACTAGGGGGATATCCGACCCTATTAACAGAACATGTCCCCGTTCCATTATAGGTTATCAAAACATAAATAGAATCTTGTGGAGTGGCTTCGACAAAACAAAGATTGGTTGCAGCACTTATATAAGAGGCAGCAACATGAAATCCAGCTTTCCACTGTTCCAAAGAAGCAGGCCAGGTGGGATCTATCGTATATGGAATTCTTGAGCTTGGCCAATGTCTTGTGGTGTCGGCCTTATAACAGCCACAAAATACACTTTGGGCACTGAATAAAAAAATCACTCCAAACAGAGCAATTTTGTAAAGTAAATTCATCACATTGTATTTTAATTATAAAACAGGTTACAATTATTACAATGCGATTTATTCCGAAATGCAAGTTTTTAAAATAAAAAAAAGACCCCTACGAGGTTTAAAAAACCTTGTAGGTGTCTTTTTTT
>JAHDGP010000198.1 GCA_020627525.1 Bacteroidota bacterium | reverse complement strand
TCTGTGTTCAATTTGTGTAATCTGTGGTCCAATATCAACCACAGATTACACAGATTAAAAATGACTGCCTTTATTTCGAGGCTACTATTTTCGTTTCTAAAAATTATAAACCCAAATACATTTCCACAAAATTATAAATCTTTTTAGTCCTTTCCATAAAACACTCTTTCCCCAACAAAGAACAAACTGGCTGAATCCCTCGAATGGCATTGGTCAGAAAAATTTCATCTGCTTCTAGCAAGTCTTTTTTGTTGATGGATTTTAAATGCACTTCTTGGTTTTCGTTTTTTAGAATTTCAATTATGCTGGCGCGCATCGTGCCCGCCACCCCTCCGTCGCTAATCTTTGGAGTAAATACTTGATTATCCTTTACAATAAAAAGATTGTTATAAATGCAATCCGCAACATTACCTTTTTCATTGAACAAAATACATTCATCCAGCTTTTTATTTTTCTGGTAAATGGCAGCCAAAATGTAAGGCAGACAATTATTACTTTTGTATGGTGAAATGATAGAAGGCTGTATTTTTACATCCTCATAAAAACCAATCTCCAAACCTTTTTCATTCCAAGCAAAAGAATCAGTATCCAAACTTTTACATTCTATAAAAACATTAGAAGCATTTGTTTCAGGTGCGTACAAACCTCCACCCTTTCTAAAAACCATCAAGCGCAATCTTGCATTGGGCGTATTGTTTTTTTTTGCTAATGATTTTAAATTTTGTTCAATATTTTTCCAAAAATCCTCCTCTACAGAAATATGCAAAACAGACAAACCCATTTTAAGACGCTCTAAATGTTTATCTAAAAAAGGCAATTCATAATTAAACATTCTAATGGTTTCAAACAATCCATCACCATAACGAAAACTTCGATTATTTAAATCTAGTTTCACCTGATCCGTCTCCAATATTTTACCATCAAAAAAAACAAACATAGCACAAATTTAGGCAAAAAAAAAGATGGCACCCAAATCCTGGAATGCCATCTCTTATAAAGAACTATATGGTTATTGTTTTAAATACTAGCTATAGTATCTCTCTCTAAAATTTTCTTTTACAAATTATCTTGCGAAGTAAAAATGTAGCTATCAGAGTAATCAGACCAAGAACCATCTTGGCATTGAATTCTCAATTGTAATTCAACTTGTTGTTGGTAAGCAATACCCACACCTTTAACTCTTCTATAATATCTTACTGAAGCAGAAGTTTCAGTCCAAGCTCCTGTACTACCAACTGGTCTCCAACGGAATTGTGTTTTCTTCCAATTAGAATCCGTTGTTGCGAAATGGTACATATAATAGGTATCTGTATAAATATCCGCTATTGTTGGTGTAGGGCATCCGTCTACCGCTGTTCCTGTAGTTGTGAAAGTAGCCGATCCAGAATACTCTGTCCAAACACCATCTGTACATTCATGTCTTACTTGTACCTCATAAGTTGTACCTGGCTGCAAACCTGTAAGTGAAGCAAAGTGTGCTTCGTCAATTGTTGTTTCCGTCCAAGCACTTCCACTGCCTTCTACTCTATAACGTACTTGCTTAGATTTAGGATCAAATGGTTGTGGAACATAAACAAATGCACCATTATCACTCACCCCACCAAAAGTAATTGAAGCAGGAAAGACGGGAGTACAAGAAAAGCCTTGAGTTGTAAAAGCAATACTTACGGAATAATCTGACCACCCATAGTTATCGCATTCATATCTACCTTGAACTTCATATTGTGTACCTTCCTGCAAGTCCGTCAATTCAACATAATCAAATGTTGGATCAATTTGAACAACAGTCCAGGCTTCGTTTGAACCTTGTCTTCTATAACGAATTTCTTTATTGTCAATACCACTTAATCCATACAGATTAGAGTAACTATAATCCATTACATTTACAATTGCAGTAGTTTCAGTTACATAAGAAACTCTAATATCTGCTCTTCTTATTGGCTCACACCCCTGACCTGGTTTAACATTGTAAATCAAGTATTGGTTAGAATAATATTCAATATCATAATCGTTTGGATCAAGGTTTTCATAATATTCTCCATTATCCAAGAACCATCCATTTGCTAGCCCATTCCAACCCCAGTTCATTCTATAATAAACATCATCATAACCATCAATTACCCATACGTGAGAAAGATCTGGATCAACATTGTAAAAACCTGTCATTAATACTGGTCTAGAATCATCTAACTCGTTTCTGATTATTTGTGTAAATGAAGTACCAGTAGTGTTAGAGGATCTGTAAACTTCTTTAATATCTGAATCGTACCCAAAGTGATAAATCAATGCTTTAGGAACATCAACAGTAAATGCAGCAGTATAAGTTGTACTAAAAAATGTGATTATTGAAGTAGCACAATGGTACATCAACTGTGCAATTTCTGTATTAGGACCAGTTAAGTTATCAGGCATTTGGTCCCAATTATAAGTAGTATTTGCAAAATCAGCATACTGAAATCCGTATATAAAATCTGAATAATAACTGTAACCATTTCCTTGTGCTGGCCATTCGTGGTAGTTCATCAATTGCGACATTGCAACCGTTACACAACCAGTATAAACATGTCCTTCGTTTTCTGGTACTGCACCACTATCAGCGGGACAATCTTTATTGTAATATTTTTCTTGTCCCCAAGTTGTTGTTGTCAAAGCATCTACTCCAGCAACCTTATAGATGTTGTCGGTATTTTTGTTTTGAATAATTGCCTCCCACTTTGCTGTTCTTTCTTGTGCATTGTCAACTTTCAACTTACCAGCTTTTAAAGCTTTCAATTGAATTTTATGACCATCCAAGAAAGTTATCATATTTTCATTGTTGGTATTTTCTAATACTTCAGATTCATTAGAAAAACCAATAATCGGCTCGTATCTATCATCACCAGCAATGATGATAAAACCACCATTTTCAAAATTAAAAGTGTGATATAAGGCTTCATTATTTTCTGTTGTAGTAAAAGAAGAACTAATTTTTAAGTCCTCAATATTTCTCTCAGAAAACTTATTTGACATAAAGTTTTTAGCAACTAATTCTGCTTTTGAAGCATCAACATTTTTAGCACTTACACTAAGCGTTAAAAACATTAAAGCCATTACTGACAAGGCAAAAATTTTGTTCCAAATAATTATTGGTTGCGGTGAACTAAACAGACCTCGCTCAGTATGTGATGTATTTACTCTCATAAAATCGTACAGTTTAAAATATGTATACTTAGAAATGTGATTAAGGTTTAAATTTACCAATTCGGGTTATCTAATCATCATTAATTAAAGAAGGTGAAATTTTCCAAATCGTTTTTTACCATATCAAGCTATCGGCTTGTGCATGCTTTCTGAGAGAAAGTCGGGATTTTGGTCTTTAAAACGGTAAGTGCAGAATTTAGGGCTTCCTAATTTTCGGTGGCTAGTAAATTTTATTCAATCAATATTTTTTAATTTTTTCTAATAAAATGTTTGGTTTTAAAAAATTATTTTATATCTTCGCTTGTTATCTTAGACAAAAATAAACTAATAGTTACTTGTTGTCAAGTTTATTTTATAATTTTTTTGCGTAAACTATTAGTTTCCAACCTAAAGCCCTATTATTTACTGATTAATTAAACAAAATTGAAACATTTTTTTATTGAAATTTCAGTAAAATAGCTAAGCGAATTGTTAAATTACCGCCGTAATCATAAATTTAAGTGCATAAATAACTATCATTTCTGCCAAAATGGTTTGGCTCTACAACTTTAGGATAAAAGTAGTTTTTTCATAATTGTGAAATTGTCGTTCAGAATATAGATTAACAAAATCTTATAATTATAAATTTTGACCCAATCCTTGCAAAATGTAACTATATCATTATTAAGATATACATTCCTGAAAATTGTTAACCAAAGCCACTATTTTTCGTAAATTTGCTTAAAAATATAATCAAAATGAAATTCATAATATCCACTCAAAATCTTCTTAAAGAATTACAAATATTAAGCGGTGTAATTGGCACCAATTCGGTGCTGCCTATCCTTGAAGATTTTCTTTTGGATTTGAATGGAAATGAACTTAAAGTTTTCGCAAGCGACTTAGAAACTTCAATGTCTTCTGTCGTTCAAGTCGATGGTGAAGAGAATGGGGTTATTGCCATTCCTGCAAAAATTTTACTGGATACTTTAAAAGCCTTACCAGACCAACCTTTGAGTTTCGATATAAATACCGAGACAAATACCGTTGCGATTGGTTCATCAACTGGTGTTTATAATTTGATTGGAGAGTCTGGAGATGATTTCCCTACAATTCCTTCAAGAGATACAACCAATGAGGTTTTGATTGATTCAAAAGTTTTACACAATGCCATTACTAAAACATTGTTTGCAACAAGTACCGAAGAGTTGAGACCAGCGATGACAGGAATCAATGTAGAACTGGCAGAAGATGGTGCTACCTTCGTCGCAACGGATGCACACAAATTGGTAAAATATAAAAACAAATCTATCACCAGTGATACATACAATAGTTTCATCGTTCCTCGTAAAGCAATGGGACTTTTGAAAAATGCTTTGGTAGGTCAGGCAGGTGATGTCCAAATTACTTATAACAATACCAATGCCTTTTTTAATATTGGTGGCATTGACCTTATCTGTAGATTGATAGATGCCAAATATCCAGACTACAATGCCGTTATTCCAATAAACAACCCAAACACTTTAACAGTGAATCGTGTGGACTTGGAGAAAGCGTTGAAACGTATTGCCATCTATTCTAGTAAAACAACCAATCAGGTGAAATTGAGCATTAAAGAAACTTTCCTGGATTTGTTTGCAGAGGATAGAGATTTTTCAAACGAGGCACAAGAACAATTGCCTTGTGAATTTACAGGAGAAAGTCTTGACATTGCATTCAATGCTCGCTTCTTAGCGGAAGTATTGTCTGTTTTGGATTCAGAACAAGTGGTGGTAAAATTATCGACGCCAAACCGTGCTGGGGTTGTTGTTCCAACAGAAACAGAAGATGACGAAGATTTATTGATGTTGGTTATGCCATTGATGATTAATCAACAACAATACGGGTAATATTTTTGTAGAGACGTAGCATGCTACGTCTCTACAAAAATACATGCATGCAACGTCTCTACACAAATATCATGAAATCATCATTCCATTCTTCGCAACTTCCGACGGAGCGATAAATTTTAATTTTCCATCGGCATCTTCTGCCATTAATACCATTCCATTAGATTCCGTTCCCATCATTTTACGAGGTGCCAAGTTTGCCAATACACAAACCTGCTGACCAATAACTTCTTCTGCTGTAAAATGTTTGGCGATACCCGAAAGCACCGTTCTCTTTTCCAAACCTAAGTCAATCGTTAAGTTTAAGAGCTTGCTTGATTTTGGGACTTTGACCGCCTCCACAATCGTACCAGTACGAATGTCCAATTTGATAAAATCATCGAATTGAATTGTGGATTTAATAGGCTCATAATCACTGACAGGCGCAGCAGCCAAGTTTTGCGCTTTGGCTGCTTGGAGTTTGTCCATTTGTTTTTGTATGGCATCGTTTTCTATTTTTTCAAACAAAAGCGTAGGCTTATTTAATTGATGATCAGCTGAAATGTAATTTAACTCATTGCCATCACTCCATTTATAATCATCAAAGCTGCTTCCTAAAATCTGAACAATTTTAGCAGCTGTAAACGGTAAAACAGGTTGCAACAATACGGCTAAATGCTGCACCACTTGCAAAGCGACATTTAATATTTCTCCTGTTCTTTTTTCATCTGTCTTGAACAACTTCCACGGCTCGTTGTCTGCCAAATATTTGTTTCCAACAGAAGATAAATTTAAAACAGACTGCAAGGCAGATTTAAATTCATATTTCTCAATTTTTTCAGAGACCGTTTTATAAGCTTTTGAAATTTCATCCAAAACAGCTTTGTCACCAGTCTCAGAAAAATCGCAAGCCTGAACTTTTCCATCAAAATATTTATGAGACAAAACCAAAACCCTGTTTACAAAGTTTCCAATATTTGCTACTAGCTCATTGTTGTTTCTATCTTGAAAATCCTTCCAGCTAAAATCACTGTCTTTATTTTCAGGCATATTTTGAATCAAACAATAACGAAGCACATCTTGCTTACCAGGAAAATCTTCTAAATATTCATTTAGCCAAACCGTCCAGTTTCGAGAAGTAGACATTTTCTCCCCTTCCATGTTCATAAACTGATTGGCTGGAACATTTTCAGGTAAAATATAAGAACCTTCTTCTTTCAACATTGCTGGAAAAATAATGCAGTGGAAAACAATATTGTCCTTTCCTATAAAATGAACCAACTTGGTACTTTCATCTTTCCAAAACGGCTCCCAGTCAACACCTTTTTCTTTTGCCCAAGCCTTTGTTGCTGAGATGTATCCTATCGGTGCATCAAACCAAACATACAAAACTTTGCCCTCTGCATTTTCAACAGGCACATTGATACCCCAATTCAAATCTCTTGTCATCGCACGAGGATGCAAGCCTCCATCTATCCAAGATTTACATTGACCCACAACATGTTTTTTCCAGCCCTTAGGATCATGGTGTTCTTTACCATCCAAAGTTCCTTCCGAAATATATGCTCTCAACCAATCTTCACACTTATCCAAAGGAAAATACCAATGCTTCGTTTCTTTCATAATTGGCTTATTGCCACTAATCGCCGATGTAGGATTTTTCAATTCTTCAGGACTCAAACTACTTCCACACTTTTCGCATTGATCGCCATAAGCTTTTTCATTATCACAATGTGGGCATCCACCAGTGATATATCTATCTGCCAAAAACTGATTGTTTTCTTCATCAAAATATTGCTCAGATTTTTTTTCGATAAATGTACCTTTGTCATACAAGGTCTTGAAAAATTCTTTCGCAGTCTCATGATGAACAGGGTCAGATGTACGATGATAAATATCAAAATCAATTCCGAACTCTTCAAAACTTTTCTTAATTATATTGTGGTATTTGTCTACAATATCTTGAGGTGAAACGCCAGCTTTTTGAGCACTTAAAGTTATAGGCACACCATGTTCATCTGAGCCGCAGACATATAACACGTTTTCACGACCATAACGTAAACGCAAATAACGAACATAAATATCTGCTGGAACATAAGCTCCAGAAAGTTGCCCGATGTGAACAGGACCATTTGTATACGGCAATGCCGATGTGATTGTATATCTTTGAGGTTGCATAGTAAGTATTATTCAAATTTGTATAACAGCTACAAAAGTACCAAACAATCATAAACTAATTAACATTAACTTTAGTTCAATACTTATATTGCTAAAAACAAGTTTACCATTTGACTAGAGCAACAGCTTCATTATAAAATTTAAAAGTAAAAATGAAAATACCAGCAAGTTTAAAAAAAGGAGACAAAGTGGGCATTGTCTGCACAGCACGCTCAATAGAACACGAAAAAATTGAATTTGCAATTGAAACACTAGAACGTTGGGGACTAGACCCAATTATTGGTAAAACGGTTGGAGCCGTAAAAGATCAATATGCTGGAACAGACAATTTTAGAGCACAGGACTTCCAATCAATGTTAGACAATGAGGAAGTAAAAGCCATAATTTGCGCAAAAGGCGGTTATGGGACAGTTAGAATGATTGATAAGCTGGATTTTTCAAAATTTAAAAAAGATCCAAAATGGATTACTGGCTTCAGTGATATAACTGTTTTACATGCACACATCCAACAAAATTTTAAAATAGCAAGCCTCCACGCTCCATTGCTTTCTACTTTCAAACGAAATTGCGATATTGCTTTGGATACTATGCGTCAAATTCTTTTTGGAGAACCTGTTAGTATCAAAAATGCCAGCCATAAATTAAATAGAATGGGCAAGGCAAGTGGAAAACTAGTAGGTGGAAACCTGTCCGTATTGTACAGCTTGATCGGAAGCGACTCTGATCTTGAAACAGATGATTGCTTACTGTTTATTGAAGATTTAGATGAATACCTTTACCACATCGACAGAATGGTAGTCAATTTAAAGCGTGCTGGTAAATTTAAAAATATCAAAGGCTTGCTTGTTGGAGGAATGACCAGTATGAATGACAATGATATTCCATTTGGCAAAACATGTGAAGAAATCATTGCAGAACACGTTTCATTATACGAGTTTCCCGTTTGCTTTAATTTCCCTTCTGGACATATTCAACACAATCATGCTATTGTAATGGGTGAAAAATATGAACTAGATGTTGCGGAAAGTGGAATTACCTTAAAGAGCATCTAAAAAAAGC
>JAHDGP010000197.1 GCA_020627525.1 Bacteroidota bacterium | reverse complement strand
AAGGCGGGCTGAAAGACAAAAGATACCATCAACTTTTACTAGCGAAAAATCCGAAAGGCTACAAAAATTTATCTAAAATTTGCTCCACAGGTTTCGTAGATGGTTTGTACAGAACCTTTCCAAGAGTTGATATTGGTGTAATTGAAAAGTTCAGCGAGGGCATTATCGCTACAACTTGCTGTATTGGTGCACAAGTACCACAAACAATTTTAAGAAGCGGCGAAGAAGAAGGCGAAAAAGTTTTCAAAAAGTGGCTAGACATCTTTGGAGAAGATTATTACATTGAATTGCAAAGACATCAAATTGAAGACATTGATGGAAGTGGATATAGTCAAGAAGACTTAAATCAAATTTTACTAAAATGGTCTAAAAAATACAATGTAAAAGTCATCGCTACCAATGACTCTCACTATGTAGACAGATCAGATTTTGAAGCGCACGATGTTTTGCTCTGCCTTCAAACGGGTAATGACATTGAATCTCCAAATCGCTTTAGATTTGCCAATGATGAGTTTTATTTCAAGACAAAAGCCGAAATGGCGGAATTGTTTCACGATGTTCCTGAAGCATTGGACAATACCCTTGAAATTGTTTCTAAAATCCAACCGCTGCAACTTAAAAGAGATATTTTATTGCCAAATTTTAAAATGCCAGAGCAATTTAAAACGGAGGATGAATATTTAGAGTTTCTCTCTTATGAAGGTGCAAAAATTAGATATGGTCTGATTACCAAAGAAATTGATGATCGGATAAAACTAGAGTTGAAGATCATTAGAGATATGGGCTTTGCCGGTTATTTCTTGATTGTCCAAGACTTTATTGATGCCGCAAAAAAAATTGATGTGGCTGTTGGTCCAGGTCGTGGCTCTGCTGCTGGTTCTGTTGTTGCTTATCTTACTGGAATCACCAATATTGATCCCATAAAATACAACTTACTCTTTGAGCGTTTCCTGAATCCTGAACGTGTGTCAATGCCCGATATTGATATTGACTTTGATGATGAAGGAAGACAAAAAGTAATTGACTATGTAGTTGATAAATACGGAAAAAATCAAGTTGCACAAATCATCACCTATGGTACAATGGCAGCAAGAAGCTCTATAAGAGATGTGGGAAGAGTGTTGAAATTGCCTTTATCTGAAACAGATAAAATAGCCAAATTGATTCCGGAAGGTCCAATGGTCTATTTAAAAGAATCCATTAAAAGTGTTAGTGAATTAAAAGCTATTTATAGCAAAAAAGACAGCCTTGAGCAAAAAACGCTACAGATGGCAACTGTCTTAGAAGGCTCAGTGCGACACAGAGGTATTCACGCCGCAGGAATAATCATCGCCCCAGATGATTTGATGAATTATATTCCTGTTTGTACCGCTAAAGATTCTGATTTATGGGTGACACAGTTCGACGGAAAGGTTGTGGAGGATGCCGGAATGTTGAAAATGGATTTCTTGGGATTAAAAACCTTGACCATCATCAAAGATGCCATTACAAACGTTCATTACAGTTTTACAAATGAAGAAATAGAAGCTAAGACTCCTGGCTTAATTCATCCAGACAGCAAACGCATTGATCCAGATTTAATTCCACTAGATGACCTAAAAGCCTTGGAATTGTTTCAAAATGGAGAAACGGTTGCGATTTTCCAATTTGAGTCGGAAGGAATGCAAATGTATCTTAAGGACTTAAAACCGACAAGCATTGAAGATGTAATTGCAATGAATGCCCTTTACCGTCCTGGTCCGATGGACAACATTCCTGAATTTATCAATAGAAAACATGGTAAAAGTAAAATCACCTATCCTCACGAGTGGCTAGAAGACATTCTTAAACCTACCTACGGGATTATGGTTTACCAGGAGCAGATTATGCAAGCGGCACAAATTATGGCGGGTTACTCACTTGGTGCAGCAGATATATTGCGTAGAGCAATGGGTAAAAAGAAAGCTTCTGAAATGGCTAAGCAACGTATTACCTTTAAAAAGGGAGCAGCCGAAAAAAATGTTACCGTCAAAACAGCCGAAGAAATTTTTGATACGATGGAGAAGTTCGCCTCCTACGGTTTCAACAGATCGCACTCAGCAGCCTATTCGGTACTTGCTTTTCAAACAGCATTTTTGAAAGCCCACTACCCTGCCCACTTTATGGCATCCGTTTTAACACACAATATGAATGACATAAAGCAGGTGAATTTCTTTTTGAGTGAATGCAATAGACTAGGTATAAATGCGCTTATTCCCGATGTAAATGAGAGTGTGGGAAAATTTACTGTAAACAAAAAAGGTGAAATACGATTTGGATTAAATGCAGTTAAAGGGGTGGGAACTGCAGCCGTAGAAAACCTTGTTGCGGAAAGAGAAAAAGATGGTCCCTTTAAATCCCCTTTTGATCTTGCAAAAAGGGTCAATCTAAGATCAGTCAATAAAAAATGTTTCGAAAGCCTATGCAAAGCGGGTGCATTTGATGAATTGGATGAAAATTTGCGCAGATCGCAACTTTTAGAACCAGATCCGACTACCGGCAATACGGGCATAGAGTTATTGATAAAGTTTGGACACAGGCATCAAGCAGATAAAAACAGTGCTCAAATTTCATTGTTTGGAGAAGGCAGTGCCGTAGAAATTGAAGAACCCAAATTGCATGATATTGAAGAATATCCATTAATAGAAAAATTAAATAAGGAGAGAGAAGTTACAGGAATATTCCTATCAGATCACCCATTGAATCGTTTCAAAGCTGAAATGGAGAGTTTTTGTAATTCTGATTTAGAAAATTTATCCAGCAAAAAAAATACAGAAATAAGAGTCGCCGCGATTGTTGCAAAAGCTGAAGACAGAACCACAAAGTCTGGTAGAAAGTTTGGTTCTTATGTTTTGGAAGATCTAAAAAGCAGTACGCAAATAGCCTTATTCAATGAAGATTATCTAAAAATGAAGCACTTCTTTGAAGAGGGAGAAATGTTATACATTAATGGAAGATACCAACCAAGATGGAATTCATCGGATCAATATGAGTTTAAAGTATCAAAAGTTTGTCAATTAAGAGAGGTTAAATCATTGGCAAAACAGTTAGTACTTAACGTCCAAGCGAAACACATTACCTCAGAATTAGTAAATAAGTTAGAACAATTGTTTTTGAATAACCCCGGCAATCTAAATATCAGATGCTTTATACACGGATCTGACCATATAGTTGAACTTTTTTCGAGTAAATATACTTTATCCAATAAGAAAGAGGTTTTGGAACAATTAGATGAATTGGGCGTTGTAAAATATAAATTAAGTCAAGTAAAATTGAATATGTCTTAGACTTCGAGGCTTATTTTCTTAAAAAAGATTAAAGGATCGTAAAATAAGATAACTTCTGACAAAATGGCGTCTAAAATTTAGCTTCTTAACTGAAGTAACTGTATTTTTGGCTCAACATTTTAACATTTTGTCATAATAATTTGATTGGAATGTGATTTGATCTAAAAGAAACAGATTAATTAATAAAAATAATTTTAAAATGGCACATGAATTTACAGACGGCAACTTCCAAGAAACCGTTTTAGACAGCGAAAAAGTTGCTATAGTTGACTTTTGGGCACCTTGGTGCGGACCTTGCAAAATGGTAGGACCGATTATTGAGGAATTAGCAGAAGATTACAAAGAAAATGCCGTTATTGGAAAAGTAAATGTTGACGATAACAGTGAAGTTTCTACAAAATATGGTATTAGAAGCATTCCTACTGTATTATTTATCAAGGGCGGAGAGGTTGTTGATAAGGTGGTAGGAGCTGCTACAAAAGCACAGTACGAAGAGAAATTAAAAGCGTATTTATAAGGTAAATATATGCGCTAAATTAGCTTAATTTAAAACCATCCGTTTTCGAATTCCTTGGGAGTTTAAAAGTGGATGGTTTTTTTATTGATTAGTAAAAATTAAAAACTATGTCTGGAAATACGAAATTGGTAAGCCTTCAAGAGCTTCACAAATTCAACAACTTTGAAATTCTTGCCAAACAGGTCGTTGAGGGAACCATTATTGGATTGCACAAAAGTCAATTTCACGGGTTTTCTGTAGAATTTGCAGAGCATAGAATTTACAACCCTGGCGATCCTCTTAAAAACATTGACTGGAAAGTTTACGGAAGAACCGACAAACTTTTTGTCAAAAAGTTTGAGGAAGAAACCAACTTGCGTTGTCGTGTGGTGATTGACGCCTCTTCTTCCATGTATTTTCCAGAAGAAGAAAATAAAGACAAAGACATAAGATTTAACAAGCTTGCCTTCTCAATTGTTTCAGCGGGTGCACTTATGCACATCTTCAAAAAACAAAGGGATGCCGTTGCCCTCTCTATTTTTACAGATAAGGTAGAAGAGCACACAAGAACAAGGTCAACAACTGTTCACCACAATCTGATAAATTCAACATTAGAAAAATACTTAAAACAAGATAAAAGAGGCGTTAAAACGGCCGCCGCTAAATGCCTCCACGAAATAGCTGAAAATACGCACCGTCGTTCGATGGTTATTATTTTTAGTGATATGCTGGAAAATACAGAACACGCTGACGCTGTTTTCTCTGCACTGCAACACCTCAAACACAATAAGCACGAAATAGTATTGTTCCATGTTGTAGATCAAAAGAAAGAAATTGAGTTTGAGTTTGAAAACCGTCCATACTTATTTGTCGATTTAGAAACAAATGAAAAAATAAAAATCGAATCGAACAGTATCAAGGATCATTACCACGCTCAAATGAAGAAATTCAAACAAGGCATAATGATGAAATGCGCTCAATACCAAATTGATTTTGTGGAAGCAGACATCAATAAAGATTTTTCACAAATTATGGTTCCTTATTTGAATAAGCGTGCTAAGATGATGGTTTAGGGAAATTAAATCCTACTCCTTCACAACCTTCCCTGACTTAACCAAACCCTCTAATGAATGCAGTTGATAAATATAGATTCCAGGAGAAAGATGATTTGTAGAAATTCGCTCCTTATTTAACACGGTTCTTGTTTCAATCAAGTTTCCATTTAGATTGAATAAATTAAATGTCAAAGGCAAACGTTCTTGATCAGAAACCGATATATTGATATAGTTACTTGTTGGATTTGGAAATAAGTTGGCGTTCAGTTCAAAAGGAATTTCAGCAATAGAAGCTTCCGGACCATCGTAATCAGAGTAAAAATAATACATTTTATCTCCATAATCATATATTTGTTCACCAACTTGATTCAAGTAATTAGCATAATAAGTAAATCGATGAATACTATCAATTTTAAATGCTGAATTTGCATTAGCAAATTCTAAATCAGTCAACTTTTTCACCGATACAATTGTTTCTGATGGATCAATAAAAATTATATCTTTTCTATCTTGAGGAGTACTAGGATCATAGGGAAGATTCACAAATTCTGGGTTATAAATTGTTCCTGAATTGATTATAGTTAAACCTGCTGGGTCATATTCATAATATTCATTCGAATAAGGAATGAATTCATCATCAATAAGAATAAAACATTCAATATATCTATCCCTACTTTCATTTTTATAAAGGATTTCACAACTTAATTCTTGAGATACCTCATTTGACAAATCATAATTGTAATTGAGCTGGGTGTAGTTTGTGGTACTGTCTCCATGTGTATAGTCTTTCGTTTCATCTATCAATATCCATTTTTCCCAATTAAAATCATAATAACTATTTTGAGTATCACTCACCTGTCCTTCTTCATCATAATTAGTTATATCTTCTAAATATGAAACCCATTCGCCCATTCTGAATGTACTGCGTCCATAAAATGTTGCCGTTCTTGTATCTTCGAAAAATCTAAAATCCTGCTTCTCACCACTCTCCCAATTACCGTTTTGGTCATCCCACATATTTTGGTACCCCCAATAAGTCAAGCGCCACTACAGTCATAGTAAATAAAAAAAATATTTTTACAATTATATATTTCATTTTGTTATTTTTGTGTTGTTTTTAAATCAATTATTCTTTAACTACTTTCCCAGTATTCACCATATCCTTAACTGAATGTAGTTGATAAATATAAAATCCTTCCGATAAATGTTGAATAGAAATTCATTCCTTGTTTAATACAGTTCTGATTTCAATTAAAATTTCTTTATAAAAGAGTCAACAGTTTTTGCACCTATTAAGTCGCCCCAAACATTGATTGAAGTTACTGGGTAATCCCAAAACCTGTCGACCATAACGTACAGCCCTAAGTAATATTCAGGGTTGGGAATGTCTAACATATTTATAACCATCGTCATCATAACAATTCCTCCTGAAGGGATTCCTGCTGTTCCAGAAGAAGATAATACAATGAAAATAAACAAAGTAATTTGCTCAAAAAATGAGAACTCGATTCCTGATAATGAAACAAACAACATTGCTATTAGGGCTTGAAACAAAGCCGAACCATCCATATTTAAGGTAGCACCAATGGGTAAAACAAAGCTTGCCACTTTTTTGGACACGCCAGATTCCACCACCACTTTTGTTGAAATGGGAAGCGTTGCTGCACTTGATGCTGTTGCAAATGAAACAATAAGTGCTTGTTTTACTTTCCAAAAGTATTCAATTACATTAAATCGTCCTAGTATTTTTCCAATTAATGGCAGTGAAATGAAAGAATGGATAAATGCGGCTATCGCTGTTGCAATAAAAAATGATTGAATACTGCTAAATGCACTTCCATCAATTTTTGAAATACTAGACCATACTAAACTTAAAATACCTAGTGGAGCTAATTTTAAAACCCATTCAATCAGTCTCATTATAACATCGTAAAGGCTGTCTGAAATTTCTAGCAGTAACCCCTTCTTTTTTTCTTCAATGAAAATGAACGCTACACTGAAGAGAATGGTAAAAACAACAATATGCAAAATCTCACCATCTGCTAGTGAGTTAAAAATATTAGTTGAAAAAATTCGATCAATAAAATTCAATCCAGATTTTGTACTAGTCGATTCAATGGTTTCGAAACCGTTTTGAAAAATAAAAATATTCGCCAAAGTCAGCCCAGTAATTACGGCAACAGAAGTGGTTAGAAAATAATACCCAATTGTTTTCAATCCCAATTCTTTCAAGCTGTCTATATTTGAGATTCGAGCGATTGCCAAGAATAGTGAAAGGATGATTATTGGTAAAATTAAGACCTGTAAAAGAGCCAAAAAAATCTTTCCAACAAATTCAAAGTAGCCAGCTTGACTGGGCATAAAAATCCCCAAAACAATCCCTAAAATGATCGCAAACAAGCTCAATAGTTCAAATTTATTGTTTTTCATTGTTGATTATTTCTTCAATTATAAGAACTATTTTTGAATTTTTTTGTAATTCCTAGCCTTCAAACTTATGAAATTGTTAAGTAGTATCCGCCAGGACCTTTACTTATACCAAGCGTCTTTTGATTTTTTCATCAACTCTTCCATATATTCTATAAGAACTACATCTCCATAAATTCTGTTACTTGCATATTTTGATGCTCTTTGAATTCTGTTCTCTTGCTTTTTCAAAAAATTATTCCAATTCTTCCTCTTATTAAATGGAATGCTGAAAAAATTTATGACCGCATCAACTGTCTGAACAGCTCCTCCAAATATTTGATAGGCAACCTTTAATAGACTTTCAATTAACTCTAATTCTGTATAAATACTAACTTCTCTATTTAAAGAATTGCTAAATTCCTTCTTCATTGATTCTTTAATTTCAATTAACTCATCAAAATTAAGTAGCTCTATCTTCCCATCCCCAAGTTTAGGTACATTGTTAATTTTATCAATTATCGAATCGTATTTGCTTATAAATTTATTTTGCAGTACACCATTCTTTCTAAAATCATTGATATCTGAAAAAGAAAATTTATCTAATACCTTAGGTGATATTTTTTCTAAGTCGCTCAAACGAAATACACCTTCAGTTAATTTCACCATACTTTCTAAAAATACTTCCCAAAATATTTTCTCATCGTCCAGAATAAAGTTTTGAGGGTTTTCAGGATTTGCTAAACACCAATCTATTAAATTTTCCTGGGGAATTAGATTATTGCAGTTTTTGGAACCAGCACCTGCAATCAGTCTATTCAAATCAGCAAATTTTCTTATTACAATTAACTCATTCTTTGCAAAATGTTTTTGAGCTTGTAACTTTTCTTCTTGTGACTTCAAAAGTAAGGTGCGCTGCCGATAAGCAATACCAAAAGAGTAAATGACAATTTGCAAAAACATGCCCCATGCATAAGGATCAAATGGTAGCTTAATACTCAAT
>JAHDGP010000196.1:6483-8295 GCA_020627525.1 Bacteroidota bacterium | reverse complement strand
TAAAATCTCGTAGGTCTAAAACCTCGTAGGTCTAAAAACCTACAAGGTCTAAAACCTCGTAGGTCTAAAAACCTTGTAGGTCTAAAAAATTAAATTATGGAAAAAAAACATTTAGTCGTTTTAACAGGTGCTGGCATAAGTGCTGAAAGTGGTCTTTCTACTTTTAGGGGCAGTGATGGTCTTTGGGAAGGGCACGAAATTATGGAAGTAGCTTCTCCTGAAGGTTGGGAAGCTGATATGGACACCGTTTTGCGCTTTTACAATTTGCGTAGAAATCAATTGGCAGATGTCGAGCCCAATTTGGGACATTTGGGTTTGAAAGAACTCGAAGAACATTTCAAAGTTTCGATCATCACCCAAAATGTTGATGATTTGCACGAGCGTGCCAAATCTTCAAATATTTTGCACTTACATGGTGAACTTATAAAGGTTCGTAGTACGAAAAATGAAAAATTGATATACGATATTGGCTATGGTGATTTAAATAAGGGCGATTTGTGCGACGAAGGGGGGCAATTACGGCCTCATATTGTTTGGTTTGGTGAATTAGTCCCTGCTTTACCTGAAGCGCAAAAAATTTGTCAATCCGCTGATTATTTTGCTGTAATTGGTACTTCGATGATTGTTTATCCTGCGGCAGCGCTTATCTATTACGTTCCACCTTATACCCCTCTGTTTGTCATTGATCCAGAAATTCCTGAAATATATGATTATGCGGGCGAAATTAACCGTATAGCTGAAAAAGCTTCTGTTGGAGTAGGCATGATGAAAGAAATGCTCATAAAGGACCGTAAATAACGTTAGACGGCATTTTAAGAACTTATTTGCTTGGTGAGCCTCTATAAAATACCGAAGCCCCACCTTTGCAGGTAGGGCTTGGAATTCACTAAACCAAAACTATTATGAAAAAAACTTACGTAATTAAATACGTAATAAAAATTTTCTAGGTTCCATTTTTAACTTTTTTTTGCAAATAGCCAAAAGATTTGCTATTTTTTTTCTAAGTTAATAACGTTTCGATTTCATTTTCGGTATAAAGTTTAATCAAAAATTTTGTTGGTTGTAATTTACCCCAGAACAACTATCTGTCGTCTGGGGCAATTACCTAACCAAAACTAATTATGAAAAACATTTACAGTAGGTTATACGCCGCTGACTTTCTCCTGTTACAAAATCCGTTTCTTTTTAAGAAAAAAATTCCCACAATATATTATTAGATTTTTTTGTAAATTATAACCTCATATAAATGAATAATCCAGCAAAAATTTTTAAAGGGTTTAAAAGTCCCAAATAGAAATTTTAAATATATAATGTTGATGATTATTGATTTTAGATTCTAGTTATGAAATTTAATCATTTCATTATCAGCACTTTAGGAGAAGAGTAAAAAGATGGGGAGGGCTTAAATGAAGAAAGCCTGAGCAGTAAACTACCCAGACTTTCTTCAACCAAAACTATTATGAAAAATACTTACGATATAAATGTAAGTAAATGAAATTTAATAATACTAGCCTTTTAACAATTAAAGTAAAAAAAAAGACACAAAATTTGCAAAATCATTAATAATTAACTAAAATTTTTGAATAATTCGCTCCAATTGTTCTTTATCAACAGAATCAAATTCATCAAAATTTATACTGTCTATATCTAAAATCCACTCCACTTTGTCATTTTTTATAAATGGAATTACAATTTCTGAATTTGACAAAGCACTGCAAGCAATGTGTCCAGGAAATTTATGTACATCAGGCACAACTATTGTCCTTTTTTCTTGAACGCATGTTCCACATACTCCTTTCGGAATTGAGATCC
>JAHDGP010000196.1:0-6473 GCA_020627525.1 Bacteroidota bacterium | reverse complement strand
CCACAGGACCTTGAAATGGGCCTAAAACGAGTTCGCCTTCAATCATTCGATAAAAACCTACCCAATGAAACCCAAATGTTGTGTGAATCAATGCGGCAACATTAGCCATATTGGCTATCAAATCATTTTCGGTCTTTAAAAAAGCCTCAACTTGCTTGAAAAGTAGCTCATACTTCTCAAGTTTACTCAAATCTTTTGCTATTTCAATTGTGGGACTGTCCATATCATTAATTTAGCTTGTAGTAGAAACCAGGTTTTCCTGAGCTGCTTCAGCATCTTTTTGATGCTTCGACTTTTCCTTGTTAAACTCTTTGTCTTTTGCCAACTTTTGCTTCGATTCTTTTTCAAATGCAAGAATAATGTGCTTAACAAGCTTGTGCCTCATTACATCCTCTGTATCCAGTTTAAGAATTCCTATTCCTTTGATATCACTCAATAGATTTACTGTATGTAATAAACCTGAACGTTGATTTCTGGGTAAGTCAACTTGCGTGACATCTCCAGTGATGATGCATTTGGCAGTTGGTCCAATCCTTGTCAACAACATTTTCAATTGAAGCGAAGTTGAATTCTGCGCCTCATCCATAATAATAAATGAATTATTCAATGTTCGACCACGCATATATGCTAGGGGAGCAATTTCAATCACCCTGTTCTCCATATAATATTTCAACTTATCAGGAGGAAACATATCATCCAAAGCATCATACAAGGGTCTCAAGTATGGATCAATCTTATCTTTTAAATCTCCAGGTAAAAATCCAAGGTTTTCTCCCGCCTCAACAGCAGGTCTTGTTAAAATGATTTTCCTTACTACTTTATTTTTCAAAGCACGCACAGCCATTGCTACAGCAGTATATGTTTTTCCTGTACCTGCTGGACCGACAGAAAAGACAATATCGTTTTCTTTGACAATCTCAATAAGTTTTCGCTGATTTTTAGTTCTAGCGACAATCGGCTTTCCATTTCTACCATAAACAATCACATCTTCGTCCACCTTTGGAATGTCTACATTGCTCGGTTCGTGGCCGTCTAACATAGACTCCAAGTTACTCAATGACAGTTGACCATAGCGTCTTAAAAACTCAGTCATAGACTCACAAGTATCATTGAATAGATTTATGTCTAAATCACCACCTTTTGCAGTTATTACATTACCTCTCGATGTAATTTTCAGGCGTGGAAATGCTCTTTTTAATGTTTTGAATTTTTCATTATTAACTCCGAAAAATTCCTGTAAGCTTACTCCTTCTATTTTTATTTTTTCTTCTCTCAAAAAATTTCGTTTTGCTATTAAAACACAACTAACCCCAATTTTGGTTTTTATGTTCAATAAGATTCGTCAAATTTTCTTCTTACTTTCTATACGGGCATAAAAATCATCAATACCTGTATTTAAGTGAATTAAGTCTTTTTCAAAAATAACATCATTTGATTGAATATTTTTTATCAATTCCAACAATTCTTTTACATTATCTTTATCAATTCCAGATTTTATTGTCAATGTCTCTAAAAACGCTTCTGAATCATCAATATCTCTGATAAACAATTTTGATCGAACGAATTCGTGAAAATATCTAATTTTCTTTTCTGCCAAATTAGCGTGATCAGCTTTACCTTCGTACAACCTTGCCAATGAATGCGCATACTCAATACTGGTATTTGGCAACGGCTCAACAATTGGAATTGCTCTTTGTTTTCTTTTAGATTCAAAATAGCAAAATAACAAAAGTGACAATAAAGTTATATACAAGGACCAACGCAAAGCTTCATTTTTGACAAAATATCTAAGCAAGCTTGTAGACTCCTTTCTTCCTTGTTTATAATATTCATCCCAAATAACATCGGCCACTGGTAAGTGTGACAATAGCCTGGAGCTGTATTCTGCTATTTCAAAATTCAGCATATTGTAATTGGTAAATGCGTAAGGAGTGGTATTGATGTAAAAATTTCCATCACCAAATTCCACTTTGACAAAATTGGCTTTATCAAATTTATTTAATCCAAGTATGGTAGTTGTTGCTGAATCAAAAGCAGAAATGTATCCTTCCGTCAATTTTTTCTCCAACAAATATCCTCCAGGTTTTTTTAATGATTTTTTGATAAATTTATTGGCATTCCTCAATGTATCAATGGGAGCATTTATATTTACAACAGTGTCGTTGGCTTCGGGTTCAGAATGAAAAAAAGAATTGGCTCCAATTTCAATTCCGATGGAATCCAGGGCACTGTTTAAAGAACCAGTAGAAATAAACACATTGTTTCCATCATTTACAAAATCAAACAATTTATTTGCATCAATGCCAGGGATACTTAAATCATTTCCAATAAAAATATAATTTAATTTATCTTGTGATTCATTTTTTCTAACCTGATCAAATATCGGAATAAAGGATTCCTTAATATTTTTATCTGTAAAAATATCTCCCAATTGTTCAAAGGTAATAAAGGTACCATAAGGTATTTTATCAGAATTTACAAAGGTGGGATTCCAATCAATTGGCTTAGGTTTGTATATTTCAATAATTGCAATTGCAACAAATATTACAAGCAATAATATGTAGGTCGAATGTTTTTTAATAAAATTCATATCGAATTAATAAATTGCTTAAACTTGTTTTCTGTTTGTGTAAAAAGGTCTTGGTCTACTGGAAATTCACCATACCAAATGTAATCGAAAATAGTCGTAATTTCCGAAAAAGCACTTGCGTGATTTGACTGCTGAATCTCGTAGCGATAATCTGTATTTGTTTTATTTTTTTGCCAATCAATAATTTCTTTATCAGATAATTTCTTTAGTGTTTTCAGATAATATAAACGCACCGCTTTGCGATAACTACCTTGTGATATAGCTTGTTCTATTAGAGTATTAAAATCTATTTCGTGAATATTTTCTTCAATGGTTTCGTATTCAACTGCTCGATTGATTTCTCTTTTATTGTAAAACAAATTTGTGAAATTCATTCCGAACAATTTGCTTATGGCAAAAATCAACACCAAAAACGCAAGTCCATAGATAAGAAAATGCCAGGTATTTGCTACTACTGTATTTTCAAACAGTTTACTAAAAAACTTAGACAAGGCACCCAATATCATGTTCCAAAAAGAATCTGTATCAATGGGTTTAAAACGATCATTATACATAAATGCATCATCAGCACGATACGCACTTATAGCTGATGTATCAATTGCTCGCTCCTCTAAATCGTAGAATTGCCCTTTCTGTAAATCATAGTTTTGGGGACTAATGTAAGTAAGCTTACTCTCATCGAAACTGGTAATTTCAACTGTATCAATTGCAACAGAATCTGAATCGACTTGTGCAAATAAAGAAGTATCTGAAAAGGAAGTTATCAGACAAAGTGCTATTATTAATATGTTTAGCTTTCGATATATAATCTAATGGGTGTTTAAATTATTCTAAACCACTAAAATAGTCTATTTTTTTCTAAGTATGTGAATAATAAGTATTCAAGAATAAAGAAAAACAACATGGTACTAACAAAATTCCACTTTTTTGTTTGACATCATTCCATCATCAATAAACAATGTGGTTTAATAGATAACGTACTAACGAGTAGATCTATTTTTTCGTTGTTGAATTTTGATTTTTTTGTTGATCTTACCGAAACGTTGTTTGTATTGTTTCCGTTTCCTATCTTTTTTCCGTTCATCTCCTAATTCAAAGGCTGCTCCTACATTTAAACCAATAAAACCTATAGATTGATAATAATTATCAACAGAGCCAAAAGTAAAATTTTCACTTACAAGGTCGTATTCTTCTCGAAATTCAGGACGAGCAAACATAATTTCACCCTTAAAGAACAATCTGAAGTTTTTACCTATGTGTTTATTGATGCCTATGGATGCCATGAGCATTGGTGCGATGGTTCCGTCTTTAGAAATATTACCTGCTAGTGGGTTTTCTCCCATTAATCCTTCAAAAATGACAACTTCAGGAGAAACGGCATAAACCAAACCGCCATAAATACCAACTTCAAACATCAAAGTTGATTCAGGCAAGGAAATATAAGGACCAATAGCCAAGTAATTTGATCGCCAGTCAGTCGCGTTTAAATCTGCAGAAAAAGCTACTTGATTTGGTAATCTATATTCTATTTTTTCTAAATATGAATCAATATTGATGGCATTCATAGTTTGTCCAAAAGACCAACCCATTCCAATATTTCTACCAAAAATAAAGGCTCCATCCAAACTTATCTTTAAGCCATTGTTGGCAAAACCCGACTCTCTTTCCTTATCAGCACGACCAAAAGAACCAGAAGGCAATGTATAACCAATCGACAGCCCAATATAAGATTCACCAATGTCTACAATGGAAGGTTGTAGCAATAAGGGTTCATCATCATCACCACCTTCGACATTTAAGTCATCTTGCGCTGCCAGTTGCAGGGCACACATACACATCAAACCCAAACAAAAAATGATTGAGGAAAATTTGATTTTATCTATTTGTAGTTGTCTGACTGTCAATTCTCTGTTATTACTTTTGGTTAAACATTACCTAACATTTAACATCAATAATATTAATCAAAACTTATGCCATCAATTTACATTAAATCCATTACCAACATTTTGATAATAAACATTTTACAAAAAATAAGATAGAGGTAAACTCAATTCCTAATTTACAAACTAATTTAACTTATTTTCTATGAAACTCTACCAAATTGTTAATGGGCTGTTTGATGACCCTTCCTATTTCAAAACCATTGTCTTTAGCAACATCTTCTAAAACATGCTTAAAATAGTACGCTATTGATCCTACGAAATTTACGGGCAAAAGGTCGTAATTTTTATAAACTTTTATATGAAAATCTGCAAATTCAGAAAGTCCTTTATATATAAATTCTTTGACCCACTTTTCGTTATTAAAATCAGAGACAGATTTCATAAAAGAAGCCAGATAAGTATTTACGTATCCTTCCTTATATACATTGGCAAATATTTTCTCTTTATCTAACCCATAATCGTTTGACAATTTATCCATCAAATAATCAGGTAATCTTTTATATAAAAACAAGCGCAACAACTGTTTACCAAAATGGTATCCACTACCTTCATCGCCTAGTCGGTGACCCAATGAAGGCACCTCTTCAAAGACATCTTTGCCATCGTAATAACAGGAGTTTGAGCCTGTTCCCAAAATACAAGCGATGCCTGGTTCGCCCATACAAGTAGCGACGGCAGCACCATTTAGATCGTGATCGACCTCAACTTTCGCATTTACAAAAACTTTTTGCAGTGCTTTTTGTATTTTTTGTTTTCTATCAGTGCTAGAACATCCTGTTCCATAATAGAAAACCTTTGACATCTTATCGGCAACAGATGCCAAATGCTCTTTCTCCCTTATTTTTTCAATTATCAGTTCTTCAGTATGAAAAAATGGGCTGAAACCCATTGTACTCACTTTATCACTGATTTTGTCGCCATCGGCATACATCCAATCACACTTTGTAGCTCCACTATCTGCAACTAAAATCATATTTTACATTTTTATATTGCCAAAATACTGTCAATTCTTAAAAGTTCTTCGTCGATTTCTCTTTCACCGTTTATAGCCGTTTTGAAAGGAGTAAATCTGGCTTTCCTGTTTATCAATCCAACCATTGCATCTCTTTCCCCTTTCATCATCCCTTCAACAGATAAAACACCATATCGACTTGCTAAAATTCGATCAAAGCAAGTAGGGCTTCCACCTCTTTGTAAATGACCCAAAATGGTAACTTTTACATCAAACTCATCTGTTATTCCTTGCAGTTCTTCCGCCACTTTTACCGCGCTTGCTGCACCTTCTGCAACAATTACAATACTAGACGTTTTTTTATTCTTTGTACCATAATTTAAAACCTGGACTAATTTGTCCATTTCAAAATTTTTCTCTGGAACAATAATTGTTTCTGCTCCAGTAGCAATGGAACTCCTAAGGGCGATAAAACCTTTATCTCGTCCCATTACCTCAACAAAAAATAAACGATTGTGAGAAGAAGCTGTATCTCTAATTCTGTCAATAGCCTCCACAGCAGTGTTAGTAGCGGTATCGTATCCCAAAGTATAATCACATCCTACCAAATCATTATCAATAGTAGCAGGAATACCTACAATTGGAACGTCGTATTCAGCTCCAAAAATGTGCGCACCTGTAAAAGTACCATTTCCACCGATAGCAACCAAACCATCTAACTTATTATCTTTAACAATTTCAAAGGCTTTGGCTCTACCCTCTTTGGTTCGAAATTCATCAGATCTTGCGGATTTCAATATGGTTCCTCCTTTGTTGATTATGCCACTTACATCTCTCGAACTCATATTTTTAAGATACTTTCCCCCATTTATAAGCCCAGTGTACCCTTCATAGATACCAACGACCTCTATTTTATAGAAAATACCTCCCCTAACAACAGCACGTATTGCTGCATTCATTCCAGGTGCATCACCTCCAGAAGTAAAAA
>JAHDGP010000195.1:815-8334 GCA_020627525.1 Bacteroidota bacterium | reverse complement strand
AAGCTAATGGCAAAGTTCAAATTCAATTACAAGGACATACAGATAATGTTGGATCTAGATCTTCTAATGTAACATTGTCTCAGAAAAGAGCTGATGCTGTTAAAGCATTCTTAGTTAGACAAGGTGTTCAAGCAAACAGAATGAGTACAAAAGGTTTCGGTCCTGATGCTCCAAGATTTGCAAATGATACTCCTGCTAATAAAAAAGAGAAGAACTGAGGTGAAAGTTACAAAGAGATAATATAAACTGAGTTTTAATGATTTAAAGCCGAAGCAACTAGTTGCTTCGGCTTTTTTATTTCTTCAAGTCATAAGTTGTCGCTAGAATTCATACTTTTGCCTCAAAAACGAAATTGAAGCACTTTTCACCTATACTAAAGTTTCTTAAAAAGCTATCCAAAAACAATAACAAGGCTTGGATGGATGAAAATAGAGCAGAATACAATTCTTGCAGAGACTGGTTTAAGGAATATTCAGCTGATCTTATAAGCAAAGTAGCTGAGTTTGATCCCTCAGTTGAGGGTTTAGCCGTCAAAAATGCTGTTTATAGGATAAATCGGAACAATAGATTCAATAAAGATTTGCCACCTTATAAAGATTATTTTGCTATTACAGTTTCAAAAGGAGGTAAAAAGTCTGTATTCTCAGAATATTATTTTCATCTTTCACCTTTTAATCAATCTTGCATTGGAATTGGTAAGTGGGGACCAGATGGTGAAGCATTGGCTAAAATTAGACAAGAAATAGACTACAACCCAGATAGATTGCTAGAATTTATTGATTCATCATTCTTTAAAAACAATTTTAACGGCTTGTACAAAGAGGGACAACTAAAAAAGGCACCAAGAGGTTATTCTGTCGATCATGAAAACATTGAATTGTTAAAATTGAAACACTTTTCTGTCTTCAAAAATTTTACAGACAAAGAAATTTGCAATGATGATTTTTCCAGTAAAATGTTGGAAATTTTTAGTAATTCTAAGCCACTTATTGATTATTTGAATGAGGCATTGGAAACTAATCAACTACAATCTTTTCAGAAATAAATGCACCTTGTTCGTTTTCAACTTTAAGAATGTAAATGCCACTTTTTAACTTTTCCGAAACATTTAATGATTCTTGAAAATCGCCAATTCTAACTGCTCTATCAATAGACAATACGGACTTGCCAACATGATTGAATATTGATATTTTTATATTTTGATTTTCGTGACTTCTAAATGCAATATTTACAACATCGCTAACAGGGTTGGGGAAAGCATTAAAGAATTCAATATTGTTTAATGTTAATCCTACTGGATCAGAACTTGTCGCAACTTCATTTAATCCTTGTTCAAAAGATATTTTATTTGAATTTAATATTTCAATATCATTTGAAGTTTGACCGTATTTTTGAATGAGGCCTATGAATTCCAAATTTGAAAGATCAATACTAACATCCAGTGGAAACGAATATACAAATTTCAGCTTTTCACCTCTGGAAATCAGACCATTACGCACACTATTGGCGGTTCCCCATGTCCCTCCATACATTTTTACCAAAACATCTTTATGCACATAGTTTTTGATCGGATTGCCTGCATTCTGATAATCATGGCCTTCCATAAAATTATAGAAATTAGCTTGATAATAATCACTATCATCTTCACTAATTTCTTTATTCATTAAATATAAATTAAATCTTAAATTGTTGCCCTGGTAATTTTCAAAAAATTCAGCTTCCAATTCAACACTGACTATATTATCTTCGCTATCATAATTAAAGGACGAAAAATTAACATCACAAATAGGCTTTTCTTCCAATTGTAACAATAAACTTTCAATAATATTATCGCGCTCCAACCCGTAGGAAATAAAATCTGTATTGGGATAAATTTTTCTATCTATGAAAAAAGCAGGTACGCCTCCTCCAGTGTGTTCATCCGCCAATCCAGCTCCCTCAGGAATTTCCATAACATCATTTACATGAATGGTAACTGACATAACATTATCATAAGATTCAAGCTCTTCTAGAATAACAGCGGCATCAGGACAAAATCCACACCAAGTGCCTGATAAATTCTCAATCATTACCTTTTTCGTCTGCGCATCTGTATTATTTACAAATAGGCATAGGGTAAATATCGAGATCAATAGTTTTTTTAACATACTATAATCAATCGAAGTGTTTTCAAATGTGCGTGTGGTTCCTCAAATCTGCTTCAAAAGGAAGGATTAGTAGCTAAGATAAGACAATATTTAGGAAAAAAATAAAAAATAAATCACTCTAAACATTTAAAATCGCAATACACCACGTCCTCCAGTTGTATTCCGTTTTTTATCTACAGATTGTAAAAAATAATATCTATCTGATATTGCTCCATCACTGAAATTCTCAAAATCGCCGGAATTCCATCCTCCTCCTCTCAAAATACTGCCTGCAAAATCATCAGCTGGCCAAGAGTGTTCATTGGCATTGCCAAACTCATCAAGTAGCCCATCTCCCAAATTGCCTTCAAAATCAATACCTACAGTATCTAAAGCAATGCAATATTCCCACACATTCCCTGTAAATTCCATTACACCAAAATAGCCAGCTCCACTCGAAATCCTCGTTGTTTGGCTATTTGCCGCAAAACCACATCTTACAGGTCCATTTATGACGCTATAATTGTAATTAGCAACACCTTTATTATATGTGAATTCTGACAAATATGTTTCACTTGGCTCAAATTCATTTTGTAATAAATTTGGAGCATAAAACAAAGTATCGCCCCAAACATATTCTTTTGGTATTGGAAAAACAGGACCTCGTCCAATTTTTTCAAACTCCAATTCCGTCATCGGACGCAAACAAGCCCAGTCTAAATAGGCTCTGACATCTGATCCGCTTAAAAAATTACAGGCGGTCCCTTGTCCATCATCAAACTCATTAAAGATCAAGTTTCCATTCATATCGCAGGCAAAAACAGCAGGCACGCCTGAGTAACTAGTACTTTGAGCAAGCACAATGCCATTTCTGTTAAATTGACTCATTACTCTTTTGCCAATATCCTCATCAAGACTTATATTAACCCTTTCATTTTGTTGATTATAATCCAGTGTGTTTAAAAAATCAGTAAACTGAATTTGACTTATTTCATATTTCATACAATAAAAACCATCTGTTCCTTTAGGGAATTTTTGAGGGATTTTCAATGCATCATCAAAACTAGAAAACGGTAGAATTTCCTTCAAAAAAAAGGAGGATTCATCAACTAATAAATAGGGTCCATTTGATTCTATATTGATAAATGATTCTTGTGCTCCTCCATCACCAATAAAAAAAGGACCAGCATTTATATAAACCATTTCAATACCGAAAACTTGTATTTCAACATTTTCGGTATTTGAAACAGCGGAATTTAATCGAATTTCAATTTTAATATTTTCAATACTACCCTCTCCTGCTAAATTGGATTTCACTAATAAACCACGACCATTTGGTTCCAAATTAAGAATCACATCTTCACTGTCACAATTGCTTTTTTCAATATCTTGATCAAGTAATAAATGCTGCCAAGTATTGCCAATTTTTATTTTTGCGAAAAGCCAAACTGCATCATGGTTATTGGGTTTTATTTCAGTTAGGTTCCAACTATTTTCCCAAGAAATAGTGCAGGATAGCAAATCGGCTTCTACCAATTGCAAATCACTCACTACTAGATTGTTACAAAGCAAATTCATACTTGAAACAATCGACAGTAAAATTATATGAAGTACAAATTTCAATCTATATAAATTCGTTTAGAAACAATATTATTTTCAATATTTAAATTTAAAATATAAATTCCCTTTGGTAAATTATCAACATCAATTGACACCAAATTTTGATTCAAATTTGATTGATTCATCACCAAACGCCCCGACATGTCATTGATGGTCAACGACTCAATTTTAGTCTCAGATTTTATATTTAAAGTTGAATTTGCAGGTTGTGGAAATGCAGTTATTGCGATATGTTTACCCAGTGTCGTTAAACCTGTACTTTCTATAGCTTCTATATTATCCAAGCAGAAATAAGCAGGTGTATTCATACCATAAGCTCCAATATCAGAAGAATTAAGTGCAAATTTCAATTTAGAAACTTCACCTAAAGATGACAAATCTACATTTGTCCAATCTTTCAAAATATAGTCTTGCCCATTGTCATCAAATCTAAAATCTGCAAGGTAAAAATCAACCGTTCCAGTTGTATCATCCATTTCATTTAAACCAGTAATCTGTAAAACAAAAAAGTCAGGATCATCACCAGAATCTCCGCCAAACATTTTAGCATATGTATCTCCATCTCTCATAGAAAGCGCACTATACGTAGCGTTGGTTATTTGTATACTGGAAATTTCTTTAGGCTCTGTAAATGCAATTGTTAGGGGACCAAATGCGGAAGCCATCAAATAATTATTGGAGTTTTCAAAACCAGCACCAGCAAATGCGCTCAAATCATTTAAATAGCCCGGTGTAATGGTATCAGTTAAGGATGAAACGGCAAAACCACTCCAATACGTTTCAGTGTATGAATTTTCAAAAATGGCATAATCAACAGGAAAAGAAGTTGAGTCAGAAACACCGACAAATGTACCAGTACTATCTAAAAGAAAATCTTCAAATGTAATTACTTGAGCATTAGACATTAATTGTCCACACAATACTAGAATGCCTATAAAAGGCAAGCACAAATTTTTCATAATATTTAGGCTTTACAGTTATTCTGTATTTTAAATTTTCACCCGAAATTCAAAATACTCAAATAAGCTCTGGCAGGTCTTCTGACTCATCTCATTTTTGATAACCTTCCCGCATAAAAGCAGTGGCTGATAGATTCAAAAAAAATTCAAGATTTACAGCAGCGGGGACTGTCCCAGGTTCTCACTGGATTCCCTTTTAATTTCTAAATTAGATAACCAAATCTCGATTCAAAGATATTACTTTTTTTATAAAATTTGAAAAGTCTGTCAAATAATGAAATTTCCTTTTCAAATTATATTTACTTTTGCAAACATATTGTAAGCCGAGTCTGTTTAAATATCAATCATAAAATGAAAGTTTGAATTATGAAATGCCTTAAGTATTTACTCATTTTACTTATAATGAGCCTATCAATGAATCTATACGCTCAATTTAAAGGTGGAGTTGGAGACGGATATTCGATGGCAAGTTTGAAGATAAATAATTCTGAAAAACACATTCGAATCAGCAACAGCATCATTTCTTCGAATGATGCGTTTCAAATTTTCAAACTTGACAATATTGAAGAGTTTGTGATTGAGGTAATAAACGCAGAAGGCAAAGTTATATTTCAAAAAAACAACAACTTACAAATCCATTCGTTTATCAAAATACTGCCTAAGGGAATTTACTTTTTAAGTGTCTCTGGAAAAAACTGGAGGCAAACGGAAAAATTCATAAAAATATGAACCTCGCTGTTCTATATAAAATTTTCTCTCTGGTTCTTTTTGTTCAAATTCTGTTTAATTCTTTTTCTTTAATTGCTCAAAATGATTCATCAAAGATCAAAGACAGCATTGTACTCAAACAAGTTGATGTGCTTTTTCAACCTGAAGTATCCATTGATAAAATAAATGAGCGAAACAAACAAATCAGTAAATACAGTCGGGAAAACAACAGCTTGCTACTTGAAGACAATCTTTATTTAAAAGAATATACACTTGGGGGCATTTCCTCGATAAGTGTGAGGGGAACCAATCCCAGCCATACTAAAATTCTTTTTGATGGATTTCAGCTAAACTCATCATTGCATGGTCAATTGGATTTATCCCTGTTGCCCGCTTTCTTTTTCTCAAATGCAAATTGGGATATTTACAATACAGACAATCCAAATTCAGCCTTAGGTGGTACTTTAAATTTTTCATCAAACAGTCCAACAAACAAAAAAAACAGCTACAGCATTTATACAAAAGCAGGTAGTTTCAATAGTTTTGAAATTGGCAGCAAGTTGAATTTTAATTTATTGCGAAATGTAAAATATCAATTGAGCATTAATTATGCAAACGCTGAAAACAATTACCCCTTTGTTTATGAAGGTGTAAAATATTTTACGAAAAATGCCACTTTTAAACGATTCAATGTTTTACAAACACTAGACTGGAAAATAAAAAAACACCACAGTTTCAAAATTCACATTTGGAACAATCATTTGAATAGAGGAATTCCCAATGTCGCTTCTGCAATAAATTCACCAATAAAAAACAAACAAACCGATTGGGGAAACAGAGTATTTCTAAAATACAAATTTCAAAAATCGCGAATTAATTTTCAGGTAAACAGTAGTGTTAGCAAAGAAAGGATAGATTACAATGATTTGATTAGTGATTTATCTAGCAATTTAAATTCAGTTTCCAGTTTTTACATTTGGGATAACTTTAAATTAGGTTTGCATTTTTATATAAATAATTACAAAGCGGAAAGTCACGCATTTGATAAAGATAAAAACAGAACAAGTTTACTATCTTCCATAAATGCACATTATTATCTACGGGAGCGACATCAATTTAAGGTGAATTTTCAAAAAGAATATGTTTCAGATTTAGACTGGCAAAAGTTGGGATCGAATTTTCTTTACCGATTTTCCCTATCAGATCATTTACAAATCAATGTAAATTATAGCAATGCTTACCGGTATCCAAACCTTAATGATCTCTATTGGAATCCAGGAGGAAATAGAAATCTTCTAGCAGAAGAAACAAATAATTTTGCAATCGACTTAGAAAAAAATATAAGTAAAACAAACTCAAGCTATCTATTTAAAGGCGGAGTTTATCATTCAACAATCAAAGACTATATTCAATGGACACCTGACTCAGAAGGAATATGGTCTCCAACAAATTTGGAGAAGGTTAGCAACACAGGTTTTGAGGCTAGTATTAAACACTTTTTTAGTTTGAACAAAATACATTTTAGACAGTCTTTAAAATACGATTTTTCAAAATCAGTTAACAACAGTAGAGGTGACAAACAACTGATTTATGTTCCTTTGCATCAAGCAGCTGCGAATCATTCTATATTGTATAAAAAAATCCAATTCAACATTCAAAATAAAATAGTCGGAAAAAGGGTTATAACTAGTGACAACTCTATGTATTTAACTCCGTACTGGATTAGCAATGTTAATTTGACGTATCAATTTTTGTTTAACAAGAACACCATGGATTTTGGACTTGATTTAAAAAATATATTCAATCAACATTATCAAACGATTGCACAACGACCAATGCCAGGTTTTCATTTTGATATAACAGTAAAATATACTTTTAATGAATAGGTATTTTTTTATATTGCTTCTGTTTCTTTCTATCTTTTCATGTAAAGAGCAGGACCCAACATCCGATGATCTTCCTCCACTGGAAATTAGCGAGGGCGCAATAGTTCTAAATGAAGGTGGATTTAATTTTGGCAATGCCTCCATTTCGCTCATTCTTAAGAATGGAGATGTTGTAAATGATATTTTTAAAATTCACAATAATAGAAGTCTTGGAGATGTT
>JAHDGP010000195.1:0-805 GCA_020627525.1 Bacteroidota bacterium | reverse complement strand
GTCCATATTTGAATTTAAAAATGAGTTATACATTGTTGTCAACAACTCTGCAAAAATTGAAGTTGTAAACAGAGATAGTTTTGAATCAATTGCCACGATTGATGGATTTTATTCTCCTAGAAATTTGGCGCAAATAAATGAAAATGAAATTTGGTGTACCAATGCATTTAACAATGAAATCTCAATCATCAATCCAAACTCAAAAGTGATTGAGGATAGAATTGAATTAGAATGCCCTGAAGACAATATTTACGATTGTGGTTTGGACAAAATATTGGTGTTTGGTGATTACGTATTTATCAACAATTGGGATCAAAATGCAATTTTAATATATAACAAATTAAATAAATCATTGATTAAAAAAATCAATACTCAATTTTTACCGATTGACTTAATGCTATTTGAAAACAGCATTTATTGCATAAGTAGTGATTTGAATTCAAAGATTGGTCAACTCTTACTGATAGACCCAGTAAATTTGGAAATTTCACAATCTTGGGATACGGAAGATGCAGGAGGATATACCAATAAATTTTTAAACATTAATTCGGAGTTGTACTTAGCTACTTCAGGAATTAAGAAAATCAATTTTGATAATGATCAATTGGTATTAACGGAGAAAGTTGGTGGTTTCAATACCCTATACGGCAGCGCTGTTGACAAGCGTTTTGAACAAGAGAAACTATATGTAACTGATGCCCTTGACTTTCAACAAAAAGGATTGGTTTTTAAAATAAATACGTATTCTTTTGAAATTGAGGATACTTTCAAAGTGGGAGTAATCCCTAGTAATCTATATTTTTAC
>JAHDGP010000194.1 GCA_020627525.1 Bacteroidota bacterium | reverse complement strand
TTCAATGCAGATGTCGCAGCATGCGCTATGATTGCTTTTACCTTTCCTTTAAATATTTTAAAGACTCCTTCCAGACCTTTGACCTCTTTAAAAAGGGTACTGCCTTGATAGGTTTTGATAGAGACAGTTGTTAATTGTTCGCTAAACGCAGTATAAGCTTTTCCCTCTTTCCCATCAAGGTTTATTTTTTTAAATAAAATATTTGTAAATGCAGCGCAGTAATGTTGTTGTAATCTGTTTATTTTTTCTTTGACTGTTAGTTTTTTGCCATCTTGGGTTTCCTGAAAAATGTGCGAAGATGGATTTACCAAAGCTGGATCATCAGTAAATTCTGCCGTTTGAAAAAGAATTGCATTTTGAGAAGATAAAATATTATGCGTTTCTCCCTTTTTGATGCTTACAACATTGTTTAGATTGTATATATGAAATTTGTTTTTGTTTTTTCCTGATTTCGCCACTTGCTTAAAAAAAACAGATCGTCCCAGAAAATATCCATCTTCTGTTGTTTTAACTGCATTGCTATTTACTAAAGAGAAGGCAAAGCCATCAATTGTAAATGCAGTAGTATCTTTAAGTTTGGGGTCATTTGCTTTGGCTGCATCGGCATAGGTTACAATGGAATTTTCATTTTCATCTTTTTTGTTTGGAATTTGAAATGTTTTGGTCCCTTTTGCATCCACTGTTACCGCATCTATGGTTATTAATCCAGCATCCAGTTCGGCTAAAGAATCTTTTTCCATTAAAGCTGAATACCTGATCTCGTTTTCATTTTGAACATCAAAACGCACTTCAAGACGAGATTCTGCATCAATGAAAATTGGTTCTGAACTGTTGTTGAGTAATTGAATGGTTGCAGCATTTCCATAAATACCGTTGTTGAGGATTTGACGACCTTGAATTACATCCAAGCGAATGGGGATGGGCAATCCAGTGTCTCCATAATTGATCAGGTTGAGGATAGCCTGGCTAAAATATTCTTTTTTGGGAACCTCTATTCCGTCTTTTACAAAATTTGTATTGGGATAATTGAGTTGAACATTTATGCTCTCAGCCTTTCCATAAAGAGTGCCATTCAAGCTAATATCAATCAACAAATAACCGTAAGTGTTAATGGTTATCAAATTTTGTTTTGTACAAGCAAATCGGATTTCTTCCTCCTCTGGTGAATCCTTCACATCTTCAAAATTCACTTCCCAATCTGAAACGTGCAGTGACTCATCTTTTACGACAAGCCTTCTTTCCAATTGTTGCAAAAGACTTTCATTCAGGCTCATATCATCCAGCTTAAAAAAATCTTTTAGTTTGATATTTTTTAACGGCTCTAAAAGCGTGTCAATACGGAAGAATTTTTCCAAAAAAGGCTTTAGGTCTGTCACCAGTCTTTGTTTGACAATGGTGTAAGCATCTTCAGTTATCTCAGATTTTTTCTTTTGTAGTTTTAGGTCAAGCATTTCGAGTTCAGAGATGATGCGTATGGTGCGTTCATGTAATTCAGCAAAATCTTTGAAAACGGCTGACATTTTTGCAAAGCCTGAAAGCAAAGCATTTTGACTTAGTATCCCTTCTTCTTCTGTAAGATTTTTTAAATCGACCAGTGATTTAGCATACAAAGCACGTATGACATCCAGCTCTTTTACCCATTGATGTTGTTGTTGGAAATCTTCGTCCTCTACTATTTTCATCAATTCCATTAGGGTTTCAAAAACTGTATTGACATCATTACCAGCATTTTTAAGATGCATTTTTATCTCTTCCAAAGGAAGCTTTTGCTGTTCATTGGCAGCTACAGGGTTGCTTGGAGCCTCGCTTAGTGTTGCCGTTGTTACATCGGTAATAGCACTTGCATTATCGGCTGTTTGCTTTTGTATTAGCTTGTCCAACTGCTCTGTTACTTTTTCTATATTCAAGCTTACTTGATTGTTGTTCTTTATTTCTTCAACATTGAAAGCAGCACTGTCCATCTTGCCTTTATCCAAAATATCTTCACCTTCTATCTGTCGCCATTGGGAAACATTGATATTGTCACTTCCTATATTTTTAGGCAACAATCCTTTTTTCAATACCAACCCAAAGTGGTAACCGCCTTCATTGTTCAGTTTGATTTCGTGACCTGGTTTGTTGTTTGAAATTCGTATGCGTAGTGTCTGCGAAAGGTCTGATCCGCCACCGACTAGTAATTCATTTTTACCTTTTCCGTTATAAATATCAAAAGACAATATTCCTGTTGTACTGCTCATAGTTTTAGATTTTGCTTATTTATCATTTTAATGTGTTGTAATAATTTATTCATTACGCAAATTTCACCCATCCTTCTTGAATTGACATTTGTAAGTGTAGTGGTTCAATACTTGGATCTGAAAGACCATCTTGCTGTGCAATGAATATATCGTTTATGATCTTTGGGTCAATGTGCTCTGGAAGTTCTTCATGTTCATTGGAATCAAAATTTATAAATGCACGAGTAACATCTATAGGTTTGATTCTTTTGGATATGGTTAAATGGTCCCATACCTCTTCGATTTTTTCATCTAATAAACTGTTGTATTTAGCTTCTATGGTAGATTGATGAAGAAATTTTTGTTCATCAGGTTCTAGTAAAGCAATGATCTCATGTTGAAAAAAGGAGTAGGGTTGCGGCAATGGTTTATCATTCAATTCCTGAACCAACCGTGCTTTATTTGTTTGATTTTCCGATTCATTTTCATCTTCCCTCTCTTTTTCCGATTCAAATACAATCCAACCAGCCTCAATGAATGCAATCCACAATTGACGATGCATTTGTTTGATCTTATTTGTATACATCCTGTTGAACAATGATTTGCTGATGGTTGGTGCAGTAGGAATTTCTGTAACTGTTTGAAATTTATCTACAGACAACCAAACCCATTCTTTGTCGATCATATTAGGCAAGGGCAGTTGTAGGTCGTTGAATGGACTGATCATTGGCGCAACTTGAAAATGAACCCGTAAACGCTCCAAGACATCCTTAAAATATTTTTCTGGAATTTCTTTACTTTTCACAGGTAATAAACCACTGGCTACATTTACTTTTCCACGAGGATCAAAAAGCATCGTGATTATTTGTGGAGCTTCATTTAGCCTTTGACCAATTAAAAAACTTTGGTCGTTCGTTTTCTTCCTACCTAATTTATTACTAATACCAGTATCATTGAGCGGCATGTAAAAAGTGTCAGCAGGATTGATAGAATGCGGATTGAAACTAGTGTAACCTGTTAGATTTTCAGAACTTTCCTCCTTGCCTGCTTTTAGGTTTCTGTACCAAAATCCTACAACACCATCATTCATTTGATGAAAATCTCCAATGCGCAACGGAATTTCAACATTTTCAAAATGATAGGTTGAGCGTTGATAATTCCGAACATCACGATACAAATCTCTTTTAAAAATATTCCAATCCTGATTGACCGCATATTCTCCTTTTACTTCTAAGTTTAGACTCATTCGAACAATGGCTAAAGGTCGTCCTGTCAGCACTGACAATTGGCTGTTCTGACGGTAATTTTGTGGTTCTATGAAATCCAGTGCTTCCTCAATTTCTTCTAGGAAGGAATTGAAAAAAGAAACCGAAACCGATCTTTTATTTTCAGTAAGTATGCTTTCTTCACTGTCTGGATCTGGTGGAGAGAGTTGATAGAAAAAGCAAACAAAATTTCTCAAATGTTCATTATCAATATCTGCTAATTGAAATTGGCTTGCTCCAGGTTTGGGTATCAAACCATCAACTCCTATGGCACCTAACAAATCTCCATATTGATTAAATACCTGTAAAGTGTTTTCCAGAAAGTTGGGCATCATCCATCCGCAAATAGGGTTTGGGTCGTAGTCATCTTGTATTTCATCATTGATTACTTCCGTTGCCCCTTTCCATTCTAAATGCAGTTTAGCGGCCTGCGAAAATCGTGGTGGAGCGTGCAGCATGTGTTTTTTCTGATTACTATAACGATCTGGAATTTTGATGTTTGGAGGCAATTTCAAAGTGCCAGATTTGTAAATGCCCTCTTCTCCATTTGCCACTTTATCAGCATCGTAAATAGTTTTTTCCAACCCAAAAGTATCTATCAATTTTAGTTTTTTGATAAGCATAACTCCAGCTCGAATGGGATTGAAAAAATGAGTAGGCTCAGGTGCGCTTATACGTTCGTCACCAATCCAGTTTCTAATCATTTCGATAACTGGTTTGTAATGTTGAAAAGCTATTGGATCACTTACATCTAATTGCATTGTTTGTTTTCTCATAAGCAGCGATTCATTGAGTCCTCCCATACTTTGCGTCATAATGTCTTGTTTGCGTAGTTGCACCAACACTTTCAATAAATCTTCATGTACTTTTGGTAGATTTTTAAATTTTTCCAATAAATCAGGATGGTTTTTTAAGAGGACTTTGTGACTTTCCGTTTCAACTTTTTCCTGATTTCCCAAAAAGTTCATTATTTTTTCTTCCAAAACGTCTGGCGAACCGACCGATAAAATAGTACGCCCTCTGTAGCTGCGAGGAATATCTGACAACTCAATATCTTTGTTGGTGAAAGGTGTAAAATCGGGAGTGTCTTCCCGAATGTCATACATTTTAAATACAAAATCTTTTTCATATCCATCTTTGGTGATAGAAGGGTCAAATGTTGGACGGTAGTCTAGCATCCAGTCCATCAAAAGCCATTGCGAATCGTAAGGTTTTTCATTGGCATTTTGTGTTTGGTCAATTATGTTTTTCCAAAGGGCATTCTGGATGAATTTCCCGGAAAAAATATCGCTGGACTTCATTTTATCGGCATAAATGGTATGCCAATCATTGTTTTTGTTGTTTTCAAATACATTTGGTTTCTTTTTATTTTGAGCAATCATAACAACAGGTTCTATAGGTCGATAATACCTTTCTGAAGGCTCAGAATTTAGATGGTAAGTAATGGTTTTAGGTCTAAGTGCATTGAAAATTTCCAATGGTTTTATAGCTTGTTCCAACCGATATTGTTCCAGTTTTAATTTGGCTTCTTTTTTTCTCAACTTTGTAATTTGTGCTTTAGGAGCTTCTTCATTCTGAATTAATATTTTAAGCTCTTCCATTGTTTGCTTTAAATCAGATTGTTTGGTTCCCAAATCTAATTTTGCCTTGTCTAATTTTTTGAGTTTATTATTGATTAGCTTTTTAATTTGTTTGTTCAATATCGAAAGAGAGCTAGAACAATTTTTGTGTATTGCTACAATTTTAAAAGCAACAGAATCTTTGAACTTTTTTCCTGATGCAGCAGCACTTGCATTTATATTACTTGGATCAATCAAAGTAGGTGTTGTTGTCTCTGGATCAACAGTCAAAAAACCAGTTTCATTTACCAAAGGCGAAAGACTGTCATTGATGCTTCGTAAAAGAAATTGCAAGACATCATCTGCCTTTGGGTATTCGGTATCTTTTTGATAGGGAGGATGGGCAGAAAGCATGTATTTATACCAATCTGCAAAGAGTTGTTGCCTCTTTTGCTGTATCTGAAATGTTTTTTTGTCAAACTCTGATTGAAAATTATTAAGACGAAACAAGATTTGATTGATTGCTCGCAGTTGTTCTTTAAGGTCTTTTTCTTTCATGAGTAACCGAAGTGCGCGGTTGGCTTCAGAATCTTTATCCTCACCCATACCAGCTATAACTCCGTTGTTTGGGTTGGGCGTTGTTTTGTCATTTTCTATTGAAAAATCCAAAGTGTAACAAATGCCGCCCGATTCTGGAATAAAACCAGTATGATGCCTTGCTTCCTGAAATTTCACGCCTAAATCTACAGAGCCATTTCGGAGTGATTCAAACTGTATGGCTTCCAGTTTGTTTTCAAGTTGAGGCTTCTTTAGTGTGTTTGAAAAATAGGCGGCAATGGCTTCTGTACCGTTATTACCGACCGACAAGTTAAAACCCTTATTGTCTTTTTTGGGTTTGAATTGTCTTTTGTTTGTTACAGTGATTCGACTGAATAATAACAATTCATTGATTTGATTGATGTGTATTTCAGCATCGGTTTCAAAAGAGATACTCCAGTAATTTTTCAATTCAGCCTTTAATTTTTCTAGAGGCGAAGTTTGTTCATCCTCATCCGCTTCATTAAACTTTCTGTCTTGAAAAAAATGAATATATTTTTTTATGGTTTCCTGAGTAGCATTACCCAAGTCATAAAATCCAATAACATCATAATTGTCACCATCCTCAACATTGGCGTCATGAAAAGTTAAGATGTCTTTGCAATTTGGGAATGATCCTGTAAATGCAGGATCACCATATCCGACTGCGGTCAAAGGCAATCCTACAATATCGTACCAGTATTCTCCATTAGAAGGCGGAACTTCATTTACATCAAGCGTTTTTTTAATGTCATTTTTATCCAACTCTATTTGTCGTCCCATGTATCGAAAAGGTACGTTGAGGTTTTTCTCTTCTCGTCGATTAAATGGGATCGGAAAAGTAACTTTATTCCTCATTTTTTTATACTCTGGATAGCAATAATCGCTTTCAATAAGAAATATTTTTGAATTTTCATTTCCAGCATTTTTAAAAACCAACCATCTGTTGGGGATGGCTGGAGATTCGAATTGAAAATTATCAGGTTTTCCAATTGGAATACTTGAACGCAAAAATTGAGGTAAAATAAAATGCAGGTGTAATCCATCCTCAATGTTCATGTATTGATCCGCTTCAAAGGGTTGGCTAACCAAATTTTCACTTATGTATGGTAGGTTAGGTTTAATAACCCGCTCATTTTTTTTATCGAAATAAGATACCTTACTAAAATCCGCGTTGGGTTTAGCAATAGGTGTATAATCCGAACAATACAAAGCCAAAATATTGAAGGGAATAATGAGCGGGTTAATGTTTGAATTTTTATCAGCGAACTTCATAGTTTAGTGTTTGCAGTTAAAGCAATTTTTGTTTTTATTGTTTATATTTTAAAATAAATCACTTAAGATAAATGCATAAATTTTCCAGCATTACAAAAGATTAAATTGTAAATTAAGTTAAACATTTACCGCACAGTTAAAATCGGTAAATACTATTTAAATGACATTATTTTATAATTTACTAAGTCTACTTTTTTCAAAGCAAGATTAGCTTTAATTGTATTTTTATAGCATTATAATTTTTACAACTAGTAGGTCGAAAAAACTTGGTAAATGACATAACTACGCCTTATCAAAAGCAAGCTTTCTGAAATATAAACTTGATTTTAATTTCTTTAATTAAGTGATAAGACCAATATAATAACCATCAAAATTTAATTCAAAGTTTTGATAATCAGTTTTTTTGTAAAAATTATTTATGTGTGTTAATTTGATCTTACCACTTAAAATATAATTTGTGAACTTCTAGTTTAATTCTATTTGACGCATCTGTGCTTTTTATGATCTGTGTAATTCCAATTTTACAGAAGATAAACTCCCAATGGTATTTTATCAAAGTGGCAATTGGAATTTTGTGTTAAGGAATAGCTCAAAGCATCCTTATCCTAATTTTAGTGATTTTCTTTGTAATATTCCAAATATTGTTATTTGGATTTAATAAAGAAAAATCATTGTACTTTGGGTTTAAATCTCTTAATTCAATCATGGTTTAGTTTGTGTTAACAGTTAAAAATTGATTTATAAATGGCTATTATAGAATTTTCTATTCTAGCATTATTTATCCTAGTACGATGGGAATTTAAATCTATTAGAAAGTTAGTAGTTTTGTTGGCGCGAAATAAAGATATGCATAAAACAAAGTATATTCAAAATATATATTTGAATGTCAAATTTTGACGCCAAATAAACATAAATATTAAATATTATATATACAAGTTTGTAAATTATTTGTTTAAGTTTAAATGTTAAATATTTTATCTGCTTGGTTGATGATAAAAATAGGTAAATAGTAGCAAGACTTGATTTGAAATTAATTTAAAAGAAAGTGTTATATGATGAAAATAACTAAAGTCTGAAAATCAAAATTTTATGAAAAAGTACTTGTAGAATTTCGCTAACTGTATCTCATAAAATGCAATAAAGTAAAATTTATAAAAAAAAAATTACTATCAAATTTATTCGATACTTTTACATCGTTTCAAAATTGGTCCAGCAAAAATCATAAGTAGTTGATTTTCAATTTAGACGTAAAATAGTAACTGTCTGCGTAAATAAGTTGTATTAAAAATTATGTTTTACGACAAAAAATTAACTGCAATTTATATACAGTGTTATTTTTCAATCATGGTGGCTGTAACTGTTAATAGATGAATTGGTTTTTTTTATACTAATTTTAGTTTTCTATTTTGAAAATGTTTTAGCTGCGAAATACTTTTTTGTCGCTGTAAATTTGGAAAAGATAAATCCTGAAT
>JAHDGP010000193.1 GCA_020627525.1 Bacteroidota bacterium | reverse complement strand
TTACAAACTGCAACACAGAAAATTGCCAAAATAGCAAATCAACTATTTCTCTCATTATGCCCTTGCACAATCAATAAATACAGCAACATATACTCCCCACCCTAAATGCTCTATCAACATCAGGGAATATTTAATGTATTTATTGCTCAGAAAATTCAAAATAAATATAATCCTAAAAATGCAATTTCTCAGCCCAAAACCGTGTTAAAAAAAACAATTAACATATAGATTGTGAACTATAACACAAATTCATATGTATTATAATTAGTATTTATAACAATTGCAGTAATTGCAATAAATAAAAATACAAACAACACACTTATTAATAATTCTAAATAATTTAAAAATGAAAAACTTTTTTTCAATGGCAACAAATATTGTAGCCAAAAACAACATGGTTGTTAAGCAACTATTTATTTTTTTAACTGTAAGTATTTTTTGTTTTGGTGAAATAAATGCTCAAGGTGACAACCTTGGAAACCATAAAGCTACCCAAAACTTAAATATGAATCTAAAAGAAATTGACGACGTAAAATTTGTCGATATCAAAGCAGGCTCTGGACACGGTATAAGGTTTTGGAGCAATAAATCCTATTCCATTTCTATGGGCAACAACGCTACTTATAAATACGGACCTGTATCTGCTTATTCTATCAAAAACAATATGACAAACACTCCAGAAAGAGGCTGGACATGGGGAGTTTACAACAAAGTTCCTATTGCAGCTTTAAATACGGAAGGCACATTCCAACTTCAAAAAGATTTAATCGTTGTTGGAAGTGCAAGTATTGGCAATGTCAGTACTCCAGCCGGTTATAAGTTGTATGTTGAAGACGGAATATTAACTGAAAGAGTCAAAATTGCAAGTGTAGGCACCATTACTTGGGCAGACTTTGTTTTTAACAAAGATTATCAACTTAAGAGTATTGAGGAGGTAGCAAGTTTTATTGAGCATTACAAGCATTTACCCAATATCCCATCTGCTAAAGAGGTCAATGAAAAGGGACTCGATTTGGTTGAAATGGATGCTGCCCTTTTGCGACAAGTTGAAGAAATTTGGCTGCATTTAATAGAATTAAAGAAGGAAAATGAGCAACTCAGAAAATTGGTTTCTAAAAAGTAAAATCTTATTCCTCATTAAATTCAATATACCAAAATAAGCATAGATATTCAACAGTAAAAATTCGGTTTTCAGTACTTTGACTCATTTAATTTAAAATTTAAATTGCCAATGTGTTGAAAATTCGAAAACAGGATTTCTATGCCATTATTATTGGTATAATAAAACATTAAATAATGAAAAAAATTAAATTATATATATTAATTGGATTCTCAATATTGTTTCAAACCCACGTAATAAATGCTCAAGAAGGACTTTGCTTAACTGATGAAGTTGCAGCAGAAATGATGCAAAACAACGCAGGTTTGCGAAGTGCTGCTGCTCAAAACCTAGACAGAATATTGCAATTAGAGCAAAATGGATCTGCCAATATGCGTGCAATGAATGACATAGTTATTCCTATGGTATTTCACATTGTGCATCAATGTGGAGATGAACAAATAAATGATCAACAAATAATCAACGCAATAGAAGATATAAACATTGATTTTAGCGCTCAAAATAAAGAGCTGTCTCAGTTTGCCACTGACTTACCAACTTTAGGCGTGTATCCTGCAGCAGTCAATTTGGAATTTAAACTTGCTACATTAGACCCTGATGGTTATCCAACAACAGGTATAACTAGAACACAACATTTTGCTTCATACAATGGCATGAATATGGAAATTGACCTAAAAAAACTAATCCAATGGGACCCTGATAAATATTTAAATGTTTGGGTCGTTAAGTCCGCTGGAGGTTTAGCCTCTGCTTACGCCCAGTTTCCTAGCTTGGTGGATCATCCAGCAACCAGGGTTTTAGATGGAATAGTAATTAACCATTCCTATTTAAGTACTACAGGGACTGCGTCAGAAAGATATAAAAGAAGACATATTTTAACACATGAAATTGGTCATTGGGCTGGGCTTTTTCATTGTTGGGGTACCACTAATTCATTTAATTCTATTGATAATTGCAATGATGATGATGAAATTCAAGATACAGGTAACACAATTGGAGATCAGAGTATAGTATATCCCAGAGATACAACTATGGATAGGTTGTATTTGGGAGTTGATAAATTTAACTATTCAAAAAAACTGATTGACCCAAATGTTAATACAAATAATAATGGAGCCCTAGAGATTACAGATTTACCTAAATTTTGTAGTAATAGTAATCCGCTATATCCTTATTCACCTATTTTTAATTTTATGGATTATGGAGCTGAATTTTATTTTTCAGCAGGTCAGGTTCAAAGAATGAATACAGTTTTAAATTCAAGTGTAGCAAACAGAAATGAAATTGGTCTTTTATCAGAAAGACACTTTTATTTTATTGATGATTCAAATAATTTAACCACCATAACAACATCTGGTGTTTATTTTATGGAAAAAGAATTAAATGATGGAAGCTTTTTAGAGGATGGAATTGATATAAGTTTGTCTGAAGGATCATTTAATTTTTCTCAAATAAATTCGAGTACAACTAATTATTTTTCTGTTACTGGACTGCCTACTAATACTAATTTGGAAATTACTCGAGATGCAAATGATCCATCAAAAGCAACTGTAAGATTATTAGGTAATGCATTAAATCATGAAGTCAATAGTGAAATAATTATCACATTTAGTTCTTCTGCAATCTCATCTATATTTCCGTTATATAAAGACAGTATCCATTTTAAAACTAATTTTATTAAAGGTCAATTTATTAACTACAGTGTTTTTGATATTTCAAATCAAGACTATTCTCGACCTGTTTACTCAAGTAGTGTAAAAGGTCCAGATACTATGTATGCTGGAATATTTATCGAAAGAGTTGGATATCTTGCAATTGAATATTTTGATGATCCTGCTTATCAAGGTGGCAATACATATTATCCACCAAGTGGATTTTATTTAGTAAACGAATCTGAACGCCCTGTAGAGGCTTTGTGTAACAATGCAAGTAGTTATCCTAGACAAATTGCTTATTTAGATGAAGGATTTAATATTAATCAAACAGCACCTTCTGGATATAAATACGAAACTATTAATAGTACTCCTGGAATACTAACTGATAATGGAGAAACAGAGGCTTTGTTGATTTTAGAAGATAATCAGACCTTTGTTGAAGATACTATTGTTTCAATTGGAATAAAAATTTCAAGTGACTGTAATCAGAATGAAGTATTGGGTTGGATAAGAGTCAAATTTTTCGCAGATGGAAAAACAATAGAAGTTTTAGATGGATTAGTAAATTACGACCCATCTATTCAATCATTGGTTTTAGAAAACCCACCTTGCACTCCTTCAGTTAATAATGATAACTTTCTTTGGATAAACTCATTTGAATTATTGGATACTAACGGAGAAGGAATAATAAACAATACCACAAGTACACAAAGTTATGGGTATACTGATTATTCCAATGTTTTTGCAGATCCTTCTAAGACAATAGTTATGAGTAAAAATGATTGCTATCAAACCAAAATAACAAGAACAAATAATACCACTTCTGCCTTCTTTTATATTTGGATAGATTTTGATGATGATTCGTTTTTTGAAGTTGATGAAAAAGTTTTAAGTGACAGGATTTTATCAGGTGGAAATCTAAATACAAATTTATGTCTACCTGAAAATGCAACCTATGGAGAACACAAAATGAGAGTGGGAATATCTGTACTTGCGGAAAGTATATCTAGTAATGGTGCACCTCAAAGTTCAATAAATCCATGTGGAACAATTTATGGAGGAGAATATGAAGATTATACTGTTTACATTTATGATGAATGTGAAGAAACTATGCGTTATTCAAGCTATATAAGTGTGGAAGAAACCAATGTTTCTGGCTATATTGTTTGTGAGGATAATGTTGTTGTTAAAAACAATCAACAAATTCTATTAAATGCCGGAGACTCTATTTGCTTGAATGATGGATTTGATGCAAATGCAGCTAACAATGTTCTATTTGAAGGTTTTATTCAGGACTGTAATAGTCAAAATCAAAATTGTCGATCATCAGATTCATTAGCATTGGTTTCCTTATACAACTCAACTGCTGGTACTAATTGGCTTAATACATGGAATTTAAATCTACCAGTAAGTTCCTGGTATGGAGTGACTTTAAGCAACGATGGATGTAATGTTACTGATCTAAACTTATCAAACAATAATTTAACAGGAACGATACCATCTCAAATTGGAAACTTAAACGCATTGGAAAGTTTCTGTTTATTTTTTAATAATTTATCTGGAAATATTCCGAGTGAAATATCAAACCTTCATAACTTAAAAATTATACAGTTGCTCGAAAACAATTTGAGTGGTCCCATTCCTCCAGGAATAGGAAGTTTAACAAACTTGGAACAATTGTCTTTATCGGCAAATAATTTTTCTGGAGAAATTCCAAATTCATTCGGTGGTTTAGTTCATTTAAATACACTGTATATAAGCCATAACAATCTGTCTGGATGTTATCCTATTGAGCTTTGTAGTTTGTCTTTGTATCACAATTTACAAAATTTTAGCTTTGAAGCAAATTCTGGTTTACCCAATGGAGGAGCTAGTGCAGGGTTTACAAATTTCTGTAATGGCAACGCTTCCTGTCCAGCAAATAAGTGGGATAACAAGTCCTCAATTGAGGAGAATATTCAAAGCAAACATTTTGATGTAAATGCATATCCCAATCCAGTTACGACCAGCATAATTTTTGACTTAACACTGGTTAAAGAAAGTGATGAAATATATATTCAAATTGTGGATATTCAAGGAAATATTTTGCAAGAATTTTCAGTTTCAAATTTAACAATAGGTAAAAATTCCATTGAACACGATACGGAATATTTGAGCCCTGGTATATACAACTATATCATCTCAAACAATTCTGATAAAGTTATTGGTAAGTTTATCAAATCCAATTAACAACTTGAATTAATTTATAGCTCACCTGATGCATTAAGTTTCAGGTGGGCTTTTCAGTTTTCAATTGCTTACAATATAATCTTCTTTACTTTTCCTAGCCACTGCAACTGAAAAATAAACAATACTGATTCCTGAAACCAGACAAATAAAGATAGTTGTCCAGTTTTGATAAGAAGAAAGACCCGTTGCATTTAGAACAAAGATCATACTGACAGCCATAAACAAAATTCTAAATATCTCCAAACCAGCCGCCCAGCGTTTGGATTCTAAAATTCCACCCCAACTGATAATCATTACAAAAATTCCTATACTCAATAATAAACGATGATAATAGAACAATGGAAATTGTAAGTTTATTGTTACATATAAAAACATCAAACCCAATGCAACTTGCGATGCCAAATAATACTTAGAATTTGACATAGAATTACTAACATATTTACTTTGCTCTGACCTATTGTATCCAACCCTACCCTCACTTGTAAATGGCTCCAAGTCTCTTGGTCTCCAACCTAGTGGCATAAACCACAATCGAATTTTATCCCAAACATATTTTGTTTCTTTGGCATCATCCCAAAGTTGTTTCCAATATTGAAAATTGACGTGTATAGGATTCCATGTTCTTGGTGGATGCGTAACGCCATAACAGACTTCTTCTACCTCTTCTTCATACGAACCAAACATTTTATCCCAGATAATTAGAAACTCTGAAAAGTTTTTGTCTATGTATTGCGGATTAACTCCATGGTGAACTCTGTGGTGTGAAGGTGTTACAAAATATTTTTCAAACCATCCCATTTTACCTATAAGCGCAGTATGATGCCAATAGGCTAATAATAAATGAATGGCAGCCATAGAATAAACAGCTTCTGGGCTGTAGCCAATGATTACCAGTATCCAGTCGAAAAATAAAAACTGAAAAAGCCTTTGTGTAAAACTTGCGCGAATTCCGACAGAAAGGTTCATTTCTTCTGAAGAATGATGAGCCATATGCGCCGCCCAAAAAACATTTACCGTATGCCCAATCCTATGGAACCAGTAAAAAACAAAATCTTGTAATAGCAACAATAAGATCAAAGACCACCAAGTAATTGGAATTTCAAATGGTGTCATATTAAAAAGCCAACCATACCATTTAAAAACAAAAAAAGCAACACCCAAGTTGATGCATTGATTTCCTATTCCTGTACCAAGATTGGTAACAGTATCTTGAAAAGGATATTTTCCATTTTTAGAAATGACACTATAGATTATTTCAAAAAACAGTAAAAATACTACAATCGGCGTAATGAAGGCGTATACATTCATACTTAAAAATAACAAATTATTCATCCAAATGCAAATGGCGTTTTAGAGCATTGAATTATCAAGTTTGGAGAGAAAGTTGAAATCTTCAAAAATAAATACTCCAATAAATAAATGCTCGATTGCATTTTTCTAAACAACAGTTAAATGCATTGGAAATCTAGTTTTAGTTTTAAGAACAAACAGTTTTCATTTAAAAACGGGCAAGTTCGTTGATAAAAATGAAAAATGTAACATCAAGATTATCAGCCAAATAGCAAATATTTCACTTCAAAAAAATGGTATTTGTAAAAAATAGTGTGATTTCAATAAACTTGTTCATAGCATAACTTTAAGGCACTTTTAAACTTAAAATCAATGTTATGAAATATTTAATACGAAATTTAATGTTCGTTATTTTGACAAGTATACTGTTTTATGCTTGTTCAAATTTAGAAAAGAAATCTGATTTGGTAGCCTTTTCAAATACCAAAGGATTGAATGAAGAAGTAGAACGTGAACCGGATGAGGAAAGAGAAGGAGCAAAAGAAATAAGTTTAGAAGAAGTTGTAGCAACAAAAAAAGCCATTGCTGCGAGAAAAGAGTTTAGAAAAAATCACTCTGTCTTAAGCGAACATCCATGCACAGCTGTAAACTCCTATTGCAATAATCCATTAAAAAATATTACTGATATAGGTCCAAATAACAAAATCGAATTTTTAATGAATACGAATGACAAAGTTTCAGCTGGAGTAGTAATTGATGCGTATTCTGAATTTGACGAAACAACCAATAAATCTTCACTGATTATTGCTTCTCAATCTGGAGGAATTTGGGCTAACTATAATGACACAAAATGGGAACAAATTGACAACGATTATAGACAGGGAAATTATAAGCAAATAACTAAAAATCCTTTTGATATAAATGGTCAAACTACTTATTTGATAGGATCAAACGGATTTGGGTTACATTACTGGTTAGACAATGGTGATGAACAAATTGATGAAAACGATTCTGGTATTTTTGAATATACTGGTACTGTAAAATGCGTAAATGATGGTGCAGATTATTCAACTGATAATTTTAGACAAGTATTCCGAATGAAGGAGGACCCTATTAATGCTTCAATAATGATTTTAGGAAATCAATTTGTTGGATCATATGGAGCAACAACCGAAGCTATTTATGCCTATGACAAAAACAATAATATTTTCTATGAAATTTCAAATGAAAGTGAAAATTGGAATATTATTGACTTTGTTGTTTTGGATAATGGTGATGTAGTTTACTTTAAACAATACAAAAATCCAATATCGGGAGATTGGGAACAAGTAGAAGTTAGAAAAATTCAATTTTTAGGTGGAACAAACTACTCTGATGATTTTATACAAACTATTCCACTGTTAGGCTTCTACGGAGGAGGCGAAATAGCCATACATGAAACAGATCAAAGCATCTTGTATCTATTTGGTCAAAATAATTCTGCACCTCATCTATTGGCAAGGTCTTCTGATTTTGGAAATAGTTGGACAACTTTGACAGCTAATTTCCCTACAACGTTTAAAGATGGTCCTGGAAGTTCTTTGAAAATAATTTCTCAAGACGACAATACAGAAAATCATGTCTTACTATTGGGTGACGTTCTTGCATTTGCAGCTAATACCAATTCCTCTTCACCTGTTGTGAATTTTGATTTCCTTAGATTTAGTCATGACATGAGGGGTTATGAAATAGTTGGACCGTGGCTTTATGGATATGGTGATGGTGGTATTTTCAGAAGAACAGTCGATCAAATTCTTTACGGCTATTGGGATGATATTTATAGAGAAGACAACAACTTCACATTGAGTAATGTACAACTTACAACAATGAGTTATGATTTGCAAAATGACAATCGTCATTTATCTGGAATTTACCATCACGGGTCATACATAAATAATGATGTTGGTGAAAATTACGATTTTATCCATTCTGGAGATGGTTTTGAAAATGATTTTGTGCAAAGCAATGCAGATTTTGCGTTTACATCAGCTCAGGCTGGCTCAGTATTTCGCGAAAATCTATCGGATGGTACTACACAACAA
>JAHDGP010000192.1:3124-8376 GCA_020627525.1 Bacteroidota bacterium | reverse complement strand
AAAAACTGATTATCAAAACTTTGAATTATATTTTGATGGTTATTAAATTGGTCTTTCCACTTACTTAAATGTTATTTAAGAAATTTATTGTATCAATATTGTCAGCATAATCCCATAACTGTGGTTCCTGAGTTGTTCCGAAATCCATCAAAGATTCGTCTTTGCCTACTACACATTGAATTTGTTTTGCATTGTCGATTAGTGCATTTTGCCAATCTTCAGTAGCCTTATAAGTTTCATAATTCAGTGTACTCAAGGCTGAACTGAAATTCTTATTGGGCACCAATGATAAAAAATCACTGGCATAATGAGGCGTTTTGTTTAGCAGCAATAAAGAAAGTTGATAATCAAAATTATTTTTGTACTTGTGATGATTGACAACATTTCTATATGCTTCTAGTTCAGTAAGTAATGCTGGAAAGTCATAGTTTTCTGGGACAAACAATTTTGAGACATTTCTGCATCCTAATCCAAAATAATCAAAAATATCTTTGCCTAATGCTATTATTTCTTCAGACGTTTCTGTTCCGTCTAAAATGGCAACAGAACTTCTGTTGCGTCGAATAATATTGGGATATTTTCCAAAATAGTATTCAAAATATCGACTACTGTTGTTGCTTCCTGTAGCAATTACGGCGTCGAAGTCTTGTAATCTATCTATTACATTAAAATATTTATCAATATTTGGAAGGATTTGTTCGGCAACTTTGAAAATATATTTGTAAAGCGTTTCATCTTTAGAGGAAAGTTTAATTTTAGACTGATGTCCACAAATAAATGTCGCTAAAACATCATGAAAACCAACAAGAGGTATATTTCCAGCCAAAACAAGCCCTACAGATTTGTCAAAATTGCTTAAATCCTTCATTTGGTATTTGCTAAGCCATTGATTAAGCTTATCTTTGTGCAGAAAATTGAATTTTATAGCATTGATGGCTTTTAACTGATTTTCTTCAGTAAACCATTGGTTTTTATGTTTTGCTTGTTGAATGATTACTTTAAAGTCTTCATTAGTTGGGTCTAACATATTTGACCACTTTTGTAAAAAATTAATGCGTTCTTCTAAGTTCATATGAAACTTTTTTGATAATATTCAGTTTTATTAAAGTAAATTGTTGAATGAATAAAAGTAAACCGCTAAGATATGGCTATTATTATAACTGACGAGTGCATAAATTGTGGTGCTTGTGAGCCTGAATGTCCAAATACCGCTATTTACGAAGGTGGAATAGAGTGGGCTATGGCTGATGGCACAGGTGTCAGTGAGCAATATGAATTAAAAAATGGTCAAAAAATTGGTGCAGAAGATAAAAATTCCCCTGTAAGTGATGAATTTTACTTCATTGTACCAGATAAATGTACAGAATGTATGGGATTTCATGAAGAACCGCAATGTGCCGCTGTTTGTCCTGTAGATTGTTGTGTACCAGATCCAGATAATGTAGAAGATGAAGATTATCTGTTGAAAAGAAAAGATAGATTACATATATAAATATTTTAATAAATAAAATGTGATATGCAATTAGTCCATATCCTTTTATATTAACTCAGTTTAGTTTATTTTCCCTCCGAAAACATAATTGTTTTAAGCTCAGAAGTTTTTAAACAAAAAATGTACGCCAAGTTATGGAGAGAAAATTTTACAAAGCCTTGATTTGTACGGCTTTGCTATTTGGTACAGGTAATATTTTATCTAGTCAGGTAGCTTTAAGCTTTGATACTTACTTCAAAACAGACAACATCTATTGCTCTGAGATTGTTTTACAATGTGAAAACTCCTCAGAATTAGAGATTGGTACCTCTTCCTTTTACATTGAATACAATAAGGAAGCATTAAGATTTTTATCCTATAAGTCTGAAAGCTACGATAGTCGAAACAAATGTTCTGCTCAGACTGAACCTGCTTATACCAACCACAGTTTTGATGTCAGTAATCCTGGAGTAATAAATACCACTATTTTCCTAAAGAGACACAATGATGCCTGTCCTAAATTGAGTGATTCACCTAACAAATTGGCAACGGTATGTTTTGAGATTAAACAGCCTGATCAAAAGAGCCACTTAAAATACAACGAAAAACATACTCATATAGATAAGGCAGGGCTAAAAGTAGAGCTTTTGGAAAATCTTATTTTTACGGATGCAAATGAATCATTAAAAAGAAATAAATCAGATACCAGTAAATCAGAATAATTTTATTGATTTTTTAAAAATTACGCAACTTTATTACCTGAGTTGCGTATATACCTGTACCAACTAAAAGACAATCCTCCCCTAAGTATTTATTTATCTCCCCGGAAGATATTTAATCGAACTACCTAATTTAGAAACATGAAAAACATTTTAATCACACTTAGTGCGACGGCACTAATGTCATGGATTGGTGTGACTGCTCAGAACGCACACGTAAACCTACAATCCAATTCCGACTGTATAAATGCTGATTATTGCGTAACTATGCAAATCAAGGCCGATGATGGCATTGACTTTAACATGGGTACCAGTAGTTTGTTTATGCTGTATAATGATAAGGCGTTAAAATTTAAATCTTACAAGTCTCTGAACTTCGATGAGCACAATGAATGCATTGAAAACGGATTTCAAGCATTTGATCCACATAAATACGATGCAGATTCACCTGGAAAAATTAATACTACAATAAACTTAGCTGTATCAGGAGCTAAATGCGCTACTATTGGAAGTGAATATATTGATATAGCAGAGGTTTGTTTTAGAATATTAGATCTTTCTAAAAAATCCAATGTGAGATTTTCTGAAAAACATACACATTTCAATTTAGACAAAGATGAAATTCAATTGATCGAAAACGTAAAATACGGACGTTTGAATGATAAGCTGGATTGCAGTGTGACAGTAGATTATTCTATTGAAATGTCAGTATTGAATAATCCTGTTGGAAACAATGCTGAAATACTAATCAGCTCCTTGATAAATGATGATTTAGATTTAAAGCTTTATGATGTAACAGGAAATTTGGTGTACACCAAACAGATGGAAGTCTATGAAAATCAAATTTCTGATTTAACATTGAATTTAGAAGAGCTTTCACCAGGAATTTACTTATTAGTAAATAGCAATAATCCGAGAACAAACGAACTTAAAATAGTTAAACAATAATTATTTGCCCATTTGTATTATTGTTACATTTCAGCATTTAATATTTCAAACGAACTTATAATTTTTAAACAAAATATATAAATTTTATTGCAGTTTGCAATAAAGCGGTAGTTTGTCTTTTTATATAGTGCTTAGTAAAGCCACCAGCATAATTGTTGGTGGTTTTTTTCTATTTTCTATTTTCTATTTTCTATTTTCTATTTTCTATTTTCTATTTTATTGTTATCAGGTGATAAGATCAAATTAACATGCAAAAATATTTTTACAAAATACTAATTATCAATACTTTGAATTATATTTTGATGGTTTTTAAATTGGTCTTATCCCTTAGTAGAATATAGGATATTTGTTTGGATCAGCCTCATTCATTATTTCATAAATAGCAGTAAATACATCTTCAGCATTTGGTTTAGAGAAATAATCGCCATCAGAGCCATAAGCGCAGCGATGTTCTTTAGCTGATAATGTAGCTGGTTTAGAATCGAGCCACCTGTAAGCATTTTGTTCTTCAATAACTTTTTGTAACATAAAGGCAGTTGCTCCACCAGGAACATCTTCATCTATAAAAATAACACGATTTGTTTTTTTAATAGATTCAACTATTTTATGTTCTTTGTCAAAAGGCAAGATAGACTGAACATCAATTAATTCTATATCTATGCCTGTTTCGTCAAGCCTTTCAATTGCTTCATTAATTATTCTCAATGTAGACCCATAACTGACAACAGTAATATCCAAACCTTCTTTCAATGTTTCTGGAACACCAAAAGGAGTTGTAAAAGTATCAATGTTATTTGGCATTTTTTCCTTTAATCGGTAACCATTCAAACATTCAATCACAATAGCTGGTTCATCGGTTTGCAACAAGGCATTGTAAAACCCTGCCGCTTGAGTCATATTTCTTGGAACAAGTAAATGCACGCCTCGGCAAGCATTCAAAATAAAGGCAATTGGCGATCCTGCGTGCCAAATTCCCTCTAAACGGTGTCCACGGGTACGAACAATCATTGGAGCTTTTTGACCACCCTTTGTACGGTATTGCAAAGTGGCTAGATCATCCGAAATTGGTTGAATACCATAAATAAAATAATCCAAATATTGAATCTCTGCAATTGGTCTGAATCCTCTAAGAGCCAATCCAATTCCTTGCCCCATTATGGTTGCTTCTCTAATCCCCGTATCAAAAATTCTCTCTTCACCAAACTTTGCTTGTAGACCTGCAAAGCCCTGGTTCACATCTCCAATATATCCTAAGTCTTCGCCAAATGCTAACAAACGATCATCTCTTGTAAATGCAGCGTCAAAACAGTTGTTTAACAATTGATACCCGTTTACTTTTTTCGCATCCTCATCATAGGTAGGAGGGATATATTCAACTGAATCAATTGATTCTGCCGACTCACTATACAAATGTGAGCTATACATATCGCTAAACATTTCAGCTTTATGATTTTTCCAATTGATCAATCGTTTTTTACCTGCTATTTCAGGGTATTTTCTAATTTGGAACAATGCTTTTTTACAATTAGAAAATACATCTTTATGGACAGGGTTTAGTTCAGCGTTTAATTCTTTTTTTAGATTTGAGATAATTTCAGGGTTATCTATTTCTTGTGCAATTTGATCATAAATGTCAAACAGCTCAATTTTGCCAGCTTTGACAGAATCTTGAAAATCTTTCCAAGCCTTTTGTTGCGCTTTTTTAGTAAAATCTTTGGCTTCCTTTTCAATAGCTTCACATTCATCCAAGCTTGCTATTCCAGAGTTGACAATCCATTCTCTCATTTTAATCAAGCAATCTTGATCTTTTTCCCATTGCAAGCGTTCTTTGGTTTTATAACGCTCATGCGATCCTGAAGTTGAATGCCCTTGTGGTTGCGTAACTTCACTTACGTGAAAAATGGCTGGATTGTGAGACTTTCTAATTTTAGGAATAGCTGTATAATACATTTTTATCAGCTCTTCATAATTCCAAGCTTTTGCACTATACATATCATATCCATCTCCTTCTTTGTTTTTCTCAAAGCCTTTCAGTACCTCATAAATATTTCCTTTTGTAGTTTGATATTTTGTAGGAACAGAAATGCCATATCCATCATCCCAAATATTGATCG
>JAHDGP010000192.1:0-3114 GCA_020627525.1 Bacteroidota bacterium | reverse complement strand
CCAAAGGTATTTTCATAACACCTGCAGCATTAACAGATTCCCAGAAAAGACCTTCAGATGTTGAAGCATCACCAATGGTTGCAAAAGTTATTTCATTTCCATTGATAGAAAAGTCTGTTTTATCTTTTAACGCTTTTATTTGTCTGTATTTTTTAGAAGCAAGTGCCAATCCTACAGCTCTTGCCATTTGGGCAGCAGTTGAAGAAATATCTGCTGAAGTATTTTTTTGACTGGTTAGGCTATTCCAGTTTCCATTTTTATCAATACTTTTAGTTGCAAAGTGCGCATTCATCTGTCTACCGCCTGAATGTGGATCATGTTCTAATGAAGGATGGGCATACAGTTGTGCAAACAATTGTTCGACTGTAACCAAATCTGCTGCTAGCATCATCGTTTGATCTCTGTAGTAACCAGACCTGAAATCACCATCTTTGTAAAACTTTGCCAGCACAATTTGAGGAAGTTCTTTACCATCACCGAAAATTCCAAATTTTCCACGACCTGTCAATACTTCTCTTCTTCCCATTACACTTGTATGGCGACTAATCCAACCGATTCTGTAATCATCTAAAATTTCTTCTACACTTAATTTGAGTGAAGTATATTTTTTCTTAGACTTTTTAGTAATTGAACTTTTAGTCAATATGGTCATTTAGTTATAAATTTTGTTGTTTCTTATAGTTTTACAAATAACAATAAAATCAATATGAGTGTAAATTATTGTTATATTTAACAAGTACGCAGCTTTCCTGTATTAGATTAACGAATTAAAACTTCATAAGATTTGAAAGAGGCTGTAAATAATGAATGAAAACCCTTAGAATAAGCAGATTGGTTCCAAACTTTCCGCAAAGATAAAAAAAATCATTCGCAAAAAAACAAATGCGTTTAAACCATTGCAAAATTAAAGTGTCACAATTATAGACTTGAAATGAACAGAATAGTTATTTTGTGCGTAAATTGAGATAAAAAATTCTCAACAAAAGTGAATAAACTTTCATTTCAAGCTGTTTATGTTTACTTTTGTAGTGAATACGAACTATTTAGAATATATTAAAAGAGATATAAATTTTTAAAATGATGAAGAAATTTTTCTTATTACTAGTTATTTTGTCAGTGACAGCTTTCACTGTTCAGGCTCAAGAAGCAGCTAAAGAAGCAGCCCCAGAAGTTAAAGAAATGAAAGAGGGTACCAACCTTTATGAAGATGAGGATGGCAATATGATTGAAACTGCAAAGCCTATCTTTCAATTTGAAAAAGAAACACACGATTTTGGTGATTTAGAAGAAGGTCCAAAGTATGATCACGAGTTTAGCTTCAAAAACATTGGTTTAGAGCCACTTGTAATTACAGGCGTTAAAGCTTCTTGTGGATGTACAACTCCAGAATGGCCAAAACAACCAATTATGCCAGGTGAAGATGCATCTATCAAAGTTATTTATAACACAAAAGGAAGATTGAACAAATTTAACAAAGCGATTACAATCACTTCAAATGCGGTAACTCCAACGAAAAGATTGTACATCAAAGGAAATGTAAATCCATCTACTCCAGATCAACCAGTAAGACCAAAATCTATGGTTGAGGAAGGTGAAGAGAAATAAGCAATAAAAATACTATAATTTTGTAAAACTCCTTTAGTTTGTTCTAAAGGAGTTTTATTTTTGCCCTATGCCAAAAATATCATCGAAGGGGCTAAACATGCCCTCTTCTCCAATACGAAAATTGGTTCCTTTTGCAGATGCCGCAAAAAAGCGTGGAACGAGAGTTTTTCATTTAAATATAGGTCAGCCTGATATCAAAACACCGCAAATAATGATGGATGCGGTGAAAAATTTTGATGTAGATGTTTTGGCTTATATCCATTCACAAGGTTCTGAATCTTACCGAATTAAGCTGACAAAATACTATGCATCTGTAGGAGTTGATATTCATCATGATGATATAATGGTTACAACTGGTGGTTCTGAGGCATTGATGTTTGGATTGTATTCGTGTTTAGATGCAGGAGATGAAGTGATCACACCTGAGCCTTTTTATGCCAATTACAATGGTTTTTCAATTTCTGGCGGGATCAATGTTCGTCCTATAACTGCCAAGATCGAAGATGGTTTTGCTTTGCCACCAATTCAAGCTTTTGAAGATAATGTTACAGAGAAGACTAAGGCTATTTTAATATGTAATCCCAGCAATCCAACTGGTTATTTGTATTCTAAAGATGAGCTTTTACAGCTTAAAGAAATTGTGTTAAAACACGATTTGTTTTTATTTGTCGATGAGGTTTATCGCGAATTTGTTTATGATGGAAAACAGTTTCAGTCGGTTTTAACACTAGAAGGCCTGGAAGAACATGTGGTGGTGTTCGATTCTACTTCTAAAAGATACAGTGCTTGTGGTGCAAGATTGGGCGCTTTGGTCTCAAAAAATAAAGAATTGATCCAAACGGCCATAAAATTTGGTCAAGCAAGGTTGAGTCCTCCAACTTGGAGTGAGGTGGGAGCAGAAGCTGCTTTGGATGTGCCACAATCTTATTTTGATGAAGTGGTTGCAGAATACATTGGTAGAAGAGACTTATTAGTGAAGGAGTTGAACAAAATTGAGGGAGTCATTTGCCCAAATCCCAAAGGAGCATTTTATGCAATGGTGCAACTGCCTGTTAAAGATACTGACCATTTTTGTCGATGGATGTTGGAGTCTTTTGACCTTGATGGTCAGACGGTAATGATGGCACCGGGATCAGGGTTTTATTCTACTGCTGGATTTGGTAAAAATGAAGTTCGAATTGCTTATGTGTTGAATAAAGCAGATTTGAAAACAGCAATGGAATGTTTGAAGGTTGGATTGGAGCGGTACAAGGAAGTGGAGGCTTAGTTTACGAATTTATTCTTATTCTTATTTTTATAAAATGCAAAACCAATTAAATGGAAAATAATTTGTTTTTAGAGAAAATAGTAATTGATAAATTTAGGACGCTTTCTAAGTTGAAGTTTTCTCCAAATAAAGATTTGAACATTATAATTGGAGAGAATGGAACAGGAAAATCTAATTTACTAACCGCCATTAAAAAGGCCTTGAATTTTGAATTAGATGCACATACTGAAAATAAATTTTCT
>JAHDGP010000191.1 GCA_020627525.1 Bacteroidota bacterium | reverse complement strand
AAAGCCACTTTCCGTAAGTGTTGACCAATAATTGTTTTCCAAACTGTTAGACCTTTTGGGATTGATTAAAATTTTATTGAATTGGTCAATTTTTGTATTAAACTTCTCATTTATATCAACTTTGTTTACCAGTAACGCATCCTGAGAAATTAGAAAAGCCAAAATAAATTCTTTGGTATAAACGTATTCAATAATTGCTGATTCTTCATTTACGCTTTTTTGAATTTCTTCCAAATTAAACGCTGGAATTTCATAAAGAAGAGAAAAGTAATTTGGGTCTCTGGCTTTCATTTCATCTCTGATTGAATCCAACGAGTTTTGAAGTTTTATTTTGCCAATGTTTGTTTCAGCATTTTGCAATCGAAATTTTAAAAACCTTTCTGATTCGAATAAATCATTTGGAATGTTACTAAAATTTGATAAACTTAATTTCTTTAATTGCTCATTTAAAAGAACTCCTTTATTGCTACTCATAAAATTCAATGCCAATTCAAGCTCATCAACTTCAAAAGCACTCTGAATTGCTTGAATTATTCCGTTCTGACCATCCTCAACCCAAAAAAGTTTTGAATCATTTGAGGCATATTCCTTCAACATTATTTTTAATAATTGATCATAAGATTTATAAGATTCCATTGAAATTTTCAAATCGTTTTCTAAATGATATTTTTCATATTTTAGAAAGGCTGTGTTTGCTTTGACACCTAAATAGTACAGCAAATCAGGTTTTACTTCACAGAGTTTAAGTTTCTCAATCGAAGGATTTTTCTCAATTGCAAATTTATTCCAGTTTGTATCTTCCAAACAATGAATAATGGCTAGATTCTGATAGACCAAAGCTGAATCCAATATATTTTGATCTAGAAAAACATCACCCTTGTTATTAAAATATTCAGCATATTCAACTTCATACTCTTCTCCATAATATCTCTTTAACAAATTGAAGGATTCATCCAATTCAATTATTGCTTCCTCATACTTTTCCTGTTTTGTTAAGCTTATTGCAATGTTATTCTTCAGGTTTGCAAAATCAATCGTGTCAACTGCATACTCAAAAGCTTTTTTGTAGCAAACAATTGCTGAATCTATTATACCAAGTTCATCATATATTTGTCCATAAGTATCAAAATAATTTTGAATTGTGAGTGGGTCTTTTAATAGTGAAACATCAATTTCGTCAAGTATTTTTCTTGCCTTATTAAATTTTTTTTGACTGTTGTATAAATTTGTCAAATTTATTTGAACATCGTAAAAGTAAGCATCCTTTAAGTTTTGAAAAATTTCACCAGCCAATAAATAGTTTTGAATTGCCAAATCATATTCTCCAATTTCTTCATATACATTTCCTAAAAGATTATATGACTTTGCCAATGCTCTGTTTTCATAGTCTCCAATTATTTCAATCTCTTTCTTGAGATTAATTAATGACTCTTTAAAATAAATATTGCTTTTATAACTATAATAAGCAACTTTATAGTAACAGCGTGAAAAGCTTATTTTTTGTTTTTCTGATAATCCATCTAAATCAATTTCCTCTAAAATTTTAATCGCCTCCCGAAAAATCTTGATTCCATTTATTTCATTTTCAAATGCGACTTCTTTTGCCAAGTTATATTTTTCATTAAATTTAATTATAAGAGCATCTTGCTTACTCTGACCCAAAGCATTTATACTAAATATAAATAACATCCAAAATAAACAAATCTTATATTTTAGGCTCTTCAAAGAATGTTGATTAAAATTTCACAAATCGTTTAACAACCCGCTCTAAAGAATTTGTCATTTCAATATAATAAACTCCTGTTGGCAGACTACCCAAATTAAAAGAAGTACTTTCTGATTTATTTTTACTTGACAAGGTTTGAGATTCAATTAATTTGCCATTTACATTGTAAATATTTATGAAATGTTCCCCTTCAGGTAATGTTGGAATAAATAACTCAAAGATTCCACTATTAGGATTAGGAATTATTTTAAAATCCAGCTCTAAAGCATTTTTCTCGATAGTTTTTGAACTAACAATTTCATTTTCCGAACCAATAACTATTTTTAGTTGACTACAAACACATTCTTCTGAAATATTGCTACTATTGAGTCCATAAGCTGTTACACAATCAAATCCAGGACCATCTGTACACCATAACATTCCATTAAAATAGATTTTATTTAAATTACCATCAGATATTAAAACAAAAGCATGTGAGTCGAAATCATAAACTTTAACAAAGCCATTTTCACAATCATCAACATCAATAAAATTGCTTATCCAAGGATATAAATTTAGAGCATTACAATTTTCTAATTCACCACCTCCGTCGCCACTTGAGTCACAACATTCATAAGTCGTTGGAGTACCATCTGAACAATAAAATTCAGCACAAGAAAAGCCTTCCCAATCCTCACACCACAAAGTACCATCGTTAAAATACAATCTATTATTTTCAGGCTCAATTATTTCAATAAACTGATAAGCAACCTTATAATAAACATTAATGATTACACCTTCACAATTACTGAAATCAATTTGATTTTCTAACCAAGGAAATTCAGTTAGCAAATCTGAAATATCACAGTCTAATGCTGTTTCAATAAAGCCAAAATTATACTCCAAACTACTATTATTTGATATACTGATATTGTAATTATTCTCTGTATTCAAAACGTGGTTTCCAATGGTTTCAGAAACTGAAACTATATAATCACCATCAATCAAATTGAGAAATTCATAATATCCATTTTGGTTTGAAAATGTGGTAATCGTTGAACCATTCGATAACAACAGCGTTACCAGTATATTTTCAATTCCTAATTCATTATCATTTAGCAGCGAATCAGTATTTATATCATTCCAAACATATCCTGAAATCGTATTTAAAGAACAACTGTCAACCTCTAACTGAAATGGTAAAAGCTTTTCAATTGTAATCAAACCTGAAAGATCCGTTCTATCACTTCCTTGATTTTTTATTGTGTCAATAATTTGCATTGTATTTAAATTGGGATATTCAGATAAAATATTTGCTACCCATCTTGTTATAAACGGTACTGACATTGAGGTCCCACTTTTTATGCCATATCCATCTGGCTTTTCATCATATAAATCAATATCCATTGGTATTTTACTTTTAATTCTATCCCCAGGAGCAACTAAATCAACACTAACATTTCCATAGTTTGAGAAGCTCGAAAGTTCGTCATTCAAATAATCCCAAGACGTAACAGAGAGCAAATATTCAGATTCGAATTCAGAAGGAAAATGATCTAAATATATAGAATCAACAATTATTGAGTCTTTAGTATTAGCCAAGTTTCGTATAGTATCTTTAAGAATTAGCAAACCAGAATTTGCGTCTAAATCTTCAGATTCATTTCCCGCAGAACAAATTAATGTTGCGCCTGTTTCTCCAAGCGCATTTATAGCATTTTCAAAATTGGATTCCAAAGAACCATAATATCCCAAACTCAAATTAACAGTTCTAATTTTTTCGCTATCTGTGACTGCAAGATTGTACTCCCCCATTTTTTCAAGTGCGCAAACTACATTGAACAATGTTGATTCTTCCTGACAAGATTTGTCCATAAATTTTGCAACAAATACTTCTAGGTTATCCTGTTCATTTATAGTCATTATATTTGAAATATGTGTTCCATGTCCCAAATTATCCTGTAAAGCTTCACCATTACAAACAATTCTATCAATGCCTTGAACAGTTCCTAAATTTGTTACATAAGAACCATCATTACAATCAGGCTCTTGATGTGTGTATTGAAAATCGTATGGTAAATCAACACCAGTATCTACCAATCCTACAATTATCGAATTAACTATTTCGTCTTCTGCATTTACAATTGAGCAAGAATCCTTTTCAGTGAATGACTCCCAGTAGCAAATATTTTGATTTACACCAACATCTCCCTCTGGACCAAGACTGTTTTTCGCCTTCTTCTTTTTATCTTCAATATCAAGTATTGTTCTTGTTCCGCCACCTGCTATATCTGGAAATTTTATTAAAAATAATTCATCACAGTCACAAGAATCTGCAATTTCACCATTTAATTTAATTAATATGGAATCTATGTTTTCTCTTGAAGCTCTGACGATCAATTCTCCAGTTGGTTGAGAAATAAAACCAAATGGATTGGTATATATTTTTTGTGTACCTGTTGCCATTAATCCACATGAATCTGTTACTGCTACCATATAGGTTGTATTTACACTTGGTTTTACATTAATAGATTTTGTAACTGCTCCAGTATTCCATAAATAACTATATGGCGGAGTTCCTAAAACTGGAAAAGCTTCAATCTCAGTTGAATCACCTAAACAAACAGTGGGTTTTTCGGCAGTAACATTGACACCGAGGAAAGGTAATTTACTATTAAATCCAAAATCAGCCGTATTTACAAGTTGATTACAAGTAATTGAAATTTGATAAGAACCTGCAGTTGTTAAAACAGCGTTAGGAGGACCAGGTCCAACTGAAACAGTATAATCACCAGGAATCAAACCGTTAAAGAGATAATAACCAATTGCATCGGAAATTGTACTTAAGCTACCCAATGGACCCGTTAACGTTATTGTAATACCTGCAATTCCATTTTCTCCAGCATCTTGATTGCCATTGTCATTTAAATCCTCCCAAACAAGATCACCAATTGATCCGTTATAAATGCACTCATCAATTCCGCAATTTGCAACAGGATTAAAGTTACATGCTGCTTGATCAGTACAACCAAAAATAACATTGCAAGGATCTGGGCATTCTAAGACTCCATATATACAAGAACCATCATCTTCATTTGCTTCAGGATCGAAATTGCAAGCAATAAAATCCGTGCAACCAAAAATATTTATTTGTTCACAAATTTCCGTATCACAGAATGTTATACAAACTTCTCCCTCTTGATTGCTGACTCCATCAATTTGAATGTAATAGGTTCCTGGATCATAATAGTAAAATGTGCTACTGCTGCAAAGGCTACAAGAAAACTCCTCTAAAAAATTTGCTTCAAAAGGGCATTGTTGACCTGAATATTTATAAATACTCCATTGCAAATTGAACGCTGCTAAAGTATTTAAATTATATTGACTCAATTCTGAAACCTCAAATCTAAACCAGCTACTATTCTGTATTCCATCTGAAACAATATCACAAGACATTTCAACAAATACTGATTCACCAGAACTTGTTGGTATTTGAGTGGAAACAAAACAATAAGTTGAGTTTGAATTTTCTAGTAGAACAGCATCGCAAAAATTATTTTGTGCATTTATACTATTAAATAAAACAACATAAAGATAGAGAAAAATTAAGCAAGTAGAAAGTAAGTGTGAGATTCTTACATTGAGTTGGTTTTTCATAACAATGTTCTTTATATGGAAAAAATCAACTGGCTTCAGTGTTACATCACAATATAACTTATATAATTTAGAATCACAATATTTACAGCAAAAATGTAGTCACGATATTTAAAAATTCTAAATAACTCCTTTCAAAACAATTTAAGCATTATTTTTTTATCAACATTAGAATTACTAAGCAAATATAAGTAACTTAATATTAGCATCTGAAAGATAGTTTAATAAAAGCTTATGAAATTTGCAAATCAAAAATTCTTAAAAGTACTTGGTGTTTTGAGTAAAAAAGAAATAGAAGGCTTTGCCTTGTATCTTAATTCTCCTTTTGCCAAACTTAGGAGAAAAGAGAAAAGCATTGAAGTGTTTAATAAATTGATGAAGGTAGCAATTTTTGAAACTAAAAATCCAGAAACGCATACCGTCGTGTTTCTTAATGATTCTGTAGAAAAAATTTGTAAAAAATTGTTTGGCACTGTAAATGATGATGGGAACAAAGCATTTAGTCTTTGCCTTTCTTATTTATACAAAGCTTTGCAATCATTTCTAAGCAATAATGTTTCATCTGAAATCGCAATCAAAACAAGTAGTAAAGAGCCATTTCAAAAATTATTTTTCTTGGAATTTCTTCAGAATAGACAGCTTTACAACGTCTTCAATATTCACTTTAAAGAATATAAAGAGGAACTAGAAGGTTTAAAAAAATCCGAAGATCTATATTTAATTGAACAGCAATTGGAATTATTAAATATTCAACAACAAATACTTGAAAAAAAAACAAAGCACAAAATTGACACAAGCAATCTATTCAAGTTAAATGCTCGATTCAGTCTGCTTCATTCTTTAAGATTATCGTGTACGCACAAAAACTTATGTTATGCAAGAAATGTGGAACATCATGAAATTCCAAACAATATAATTTATTCAAACTTTGATGAACAAGTTGCAGAATTCAATGATGACGTATTGATACAATTGTTTCACAAAGCATATTTAGCATTTGAAAAAAAATTTGATCATAAAAACCTTTTTAGCAAAATTAAAAAACATTATAAATGCATCTCCATAGAAGCAACAAACCGTCTGATTAAATATGTTGAATCTATAGCCCTTGAAGGCATAAGAGAAGGTTTTGACAAAAAGAACAGATTGTTATTGCAAGAAGTAAATGAATTTTTGGTGGATAAAAATATACTTATTCAAAATAATAGTATAACAAATAGAAACTTTTTAAACATTGTAAACCAAGCAGCTAAAACTAATAAATTCGATTGGGGACATAACTTTATTGATAAGCACAAAATATATTTAGCTAAAAAAGACAAAGAAAAAATAAGCAATACAGCTAAGAGCTTATTGTTCTTCGAAAACAAAGAATTTGATAAAACCATTGACATTCTAGATCATCCCAATATGCATTTCGAAAATGACTCAGGTTTAGAAAACAATAGACGAACGATTATTATAAGAGCCTACTACGAAAACAACCAATTTTCAGATTTATATTATCAAATTGAAAGATATCTAAGCTACTTGCGTAAATCTTCAAATTTACCAAAAGCTCACAATCAACTCAACAAAGTGTTTCTTCAACATTTAAAAAAACTCATTAAAGTAAAAGAAATCCCTCTTGACAAGATTAGTCTAAATGAAAAACTTAAAAAGCTAGAACAAAATATTCTGTCAAAAAAAATGAATCACAAACAGTGGTTATTAGAAAAAATAAATCTTTCGTTTTAATTTGGAAAGGGAATAAATAAAACATTATGCCCTATTTATTCCCTTGCTATTTAAGTTAACTGGATTTGTATATTTTGCCTCTAAATATTTTTGAACCAATTTGTATTTCATAAAAATATATTCCGTCTACTAAATTTGAAATATTTAAATCAACAAAATTTGAACTATCTGATATTTGAGTAATAGTCTTTTGCATAAATAACTGACCTGTTGAATTGTAAATATTTATATTCACAGATTGACCTTCCAATTCATACCATTTAAATGTAATTTTTTCATTTGACGGATTTGGATAAACTTCAACTTTTGTTGTTTTGGTTTCTTTTAATAATTGGTTCTCATTTCTGAGTAATGAAAATGCATTATTGTTTTCTGTACTCAATAGTTCATTGTTATTATTTAGAACAACAGCATTATTTATATATATTTTTGATAATGTATCCCAAATATCTATATTATCTGCTTCAATTATTAAATTACCAATATTTCCTTGACCAACAATTCCTAAACCATTAATTCTACATAACACAATATCAAGGACTCCTTTTTCCTCATTATAGTTTTGGTAAACAACCACTTCAGTACCTTCTTCCCCAAACCAATCATTCTGGTACTGAAAAGAAATGCCATCCACATTTAAATCATTTAATTTGAATTGAAAAGCCAATCCTTTCGTATTTTCAGTGTTTTGGTATAAATCAACTGGAATATAATGCTCATTTCCATTAACAGAAAAAAACGAGAAAACATCTAGGTTAAAATAGGTGCTAATCTCATTTGTCACCAATGGTAAAATATATCCACTTTCTTTCCCATAATTTAAATCTATCACCTCTATATCAAATTCATTCACTACCCCATCGCCATTAGCGTCTGAATGCTTATCATTTAAGTCTAAAGAATCAGTTAATGACCAATCAACGCAACTTTGTCCAATCCAATCTACCATTGGATTAACTCGACTACTTCCTGTTTTTTCATAATCAATTCCCCAAAATAAAACATCATACATGTTGACAATATTATCTCTATTTACATCACCTGGCCAAACACAATCTTCTTCATTTACAACTATACTGTCTAAAGAAATATTACCACAGGTATCTTGTACCAAAACAGAATACAAACCTCCATATAATGCTTCAGTTTCAATATGATCAATAGAAATAACATTTCCTTCGTAAGACCAAATCGTGCTTTGCATATTTGGTAAACTGGTTGTAAGTGTTAGGGAATCGCCACAAGCTATTGTCTGATCTGGTCCCAAGTCAAGTGTCTGTGCATTGCATTCAC
>JAHDGP010000190.1:7645-8395 GCA_020627525.1 Bacteroidota bacterium | reverse complement strand
TGAGACAAGCTTTTTTATAATTCAGCTAAATATTTTTACTCTATCCTGGAAAATCACAGTCTTCTGTATCTTGAAGTAAAGACAAAGTAATACAGCATTCCGAACCATCCCAGTCTATATAGCATAGATCGCAATAAACTGTGAAGTTTCCTGAAGCAGTTGGTTCTCCCATCATTTGCGATCCTTGTGTAATAATTGGATCTACTTCAAAGTAACTTCCGTACCATTCAATGCTTGTAGGATTACCATAATCTTGTAAGAAGTACCTCCAATGTGGAAATGCAGAAGGACTGCCTCCACATGTAGATTCAACTATTACAGGGTTAATATACCCACCACATGGTGGAGGTAGTGGTGGCTGTGGAACAGTTATCGTAATCGCTGCATTGCAATTTGAACTTGTAGCTTTCAAAGTAAAATCACCTGGTTGTGTAGCTTTTACTGTAACTGTGTTTCCATAGCTACTCAAAATTACACCATTACCACCTAAAGACACGATTGAATAAGTAAAGAAACCATTCGTTCCATTGACATTATAGGTTCTCACATCGTCAACATCTAAAACTAACTGATTAGAATTTACACTAAAATAGCATGCTTGTGTTACACCACCACCGTATCCCGTGCTAATTGTTGTTGTAGGTTTTACAATAGCAGTATTTATAGCTACTGCACTTGCTTCTGGTTCAATAAGGTCCTCTGACTTATCGCAACCTATCCAGGTAAGGGCTGTCATTAAAAAAATTACGC
>JAHDGP010000190.1:0-7635 GCA_020627525.1 Bacteroidota bacterium | reverse complement strand
CCAAACCCCAAACCCCATTAGGAAACTAATTAAATGATCTTGTATCTCTAGTATAATATTCATTAAAATCATTTCTTATATCAAATTCTTTGTCATATAAATTCTCTGCAAAGATTCTTACATTTTTTGTTCTCATTTTACTAAAATTTTAATTGTTAATTATGTTGCAAATATGAATCAACATGATGCACTCAAACAATTACATTTTTCATAGAACATAACATTTTTTAAATATGCTTTATTCATTAATCAAAAAACAAAAAGCTCACAAAAATCTAATAATCAAACACTTATCAAATTACAGTTTCAAACAAAAGTCATTTCAATTATTCCTAAAAAACTGTAAAAATAACATTGATAAGAGATTGCTGCTCACGTATGATGGATCGAATTGGCTTTTTTAAAGGATGTTCAAGAACTAAAAAGCCCCCAAAAGAACAAAGTTCTTTTGGGGGCTTTTTAACTGCATTTATTTCAAAACACACATTACTACTTTCTATTTATTTAATCTTATTATTCCTGCAAACGTAGCAGCCCAAATAGCTCCGTTTTTATCCTTGGCAAGTTGCATAATATAAATGCTTGGAACATTAGAATTTTGATTTGTGTATGTCTCCCATTTATCATTAGTTATATCATATCGCATTAGTCCCAAACCATTTAATGCAATCCATAAAATACCATTCTCCTCATCCAACAAAAAATCATTTATACTATTTTCTTTAAACAAATTAGCGTTTTTCGGTTTTATTGATTCCCATTCTCCATTCGTTCTTAGAACAAATATTTTAGAATCTGAGTTATCATCATAATAAAGATTGAACCATAAATTTCCTTCCCTATCTTCGTACATCTGAGATATTAATCCTTCTTTTAAAGGAGTATCCGAGTTATTAAACTCTACTGTTTCTTTAGCGTCAATTCTGATATTTCCCTCAAATGTTCCAATCCATAATCTGTTTTGATTGTCATTAAAAACCCCTAAGGTTTTATTCGATGGTAACTTAGAGTTCGTAGTGTCAATTGTAGACCATTCATTTCCATTATATTTTGCAATTCCATCCCAAGAGGAAAACCAAATATTATTGGAGTTATCTACATATATATTTCTCGCCCAGGAAATTGGAGAATTAATTGAGTCAAAAACAGTCCAATCTTTTCCATCATATTTATAGGCATCCCAACCAGCAATCAACCAGAGATTATCTTCTTTGTCAACAGAAGCATATCGTATGGAGGATGCTTTGTTTTTGTCATATTTCAAGGGTTTTAGTGGAGAATTTTTTACATTAAACACTTCCATTTTATCATCAACTATTTTTACAAGACCGTTATCTGTGCCCAACCAAACGGCATTCTTTGATGCTGCTACTCCTCTTGACATACTCCAGGGTAAATCTGAATTGCTTTGATTGTAAACAGTCCAACTTTCTGTTAATTTAGATTCTTTTGTTCCTTTGACATCAGGTGTTCCTCTTGATTCAAGATTTGAATAACTCTCAGAATCAAAGTTCCTTCGGTTAATTGAATAAGTACCTTCTTTAAAAGTAATCAATAATGAAACAGAGGATCTTTCAGGTTTTCCTTCAACGATAGCTGGAGTCCATTTTGATGTTAAATTTATACCTCTTTGAATTCCAAGTTTTTTCAGTTTTACATTCGAACTATTTTCTGCACTCAATAAACAGGGGGTTCCTACTGAATCAACCAATACCTGCATTTCAATTAATCCGTTAATCTTTCTTAAGTATTTTTCATTTAAATTTGAAATAAACTCGTTTCCAAAATCTGGAGGAAGCTGTGCTTTTGTATCGCCACAATCCAAACAGAATTTATCAATAATACATCCTTTAAATTTCTCAGGATACAAATGTTGCCCAAATGAAAAATTAAAAAATAATAGTCCAATAAGCATTAAAAAAAACTTATTCATTGTCAAGTATTTAAGTAAATGTGCAATATAATATTAAATAAACAAATCTAGCTATAACTTAGTTTTTCTCATTTCACAGTAATCAAGAGCAAATATTCTTCTTTTGCTAGTATTCATTCAGGTGCTATAGCATTTGTTGGATCATCATCGCCTTCGCCTTGACAACAAACATAAGGCTGAACGCAGCCTAATTTTGCGAATACTTTTGACAGTTCTTTCTGTGCAGCAGCGTGATGAGGAATTTCATCTACATACATTTGATAGGATAATTCAGCTTTGTTGTAATCTTTTTTCTTTGTAAAAATCCTACCTAACAATAAATGATTTTCTGGAAGGTCTGGAAACATTTTTAAAGCTTGATAGACCGTTCTCAATGCAGCGTCATTTTCTTTTTTGGAAAATTTTGCTCTTGCTACATTGTGCAAAACGATGGCTGCCATTTCTTTTCGGTTCAAAGGTCTTAATATTCCAATTTCCAAAGCTTTAGCTTCTTTAAGTCGATATTTTTTAAGATAATATTCTTTAGAAACTTCCTTACCACTTGTTGTTTCCCAAAATATTTCATTCTTTGTATCTTTCCACAAAATAGAAAGGTGTTGAGGTGAATAAATGCATTGCAAGGGTAATTGATATTGTTCTGCCAATGTCTTATAGAGAATAGATAAAACATCACAATCAAAGTACTTATAAGTAATTGACATATTTAGCGTAGGATGATAATCTTTCAATTTGTAATCCTGATCCTTGATATAGTTATGGATAGAATTTAAAATTTCTATTGCTTCTTTTTTGGAGTAATTTGGTTTTGCTTTAATTGGAGGCTTCCAACTGTGTATAAAGTTTTCGACAAAGCTTAAATGTTTTTCTGTGGATTCAAATTTGTGCATTTTTTCCAAATCCAACACATAATTCGCCATTAGTGTTGTTGTATCCAAAATTTTCCAAATCATCAATTCATCAGATGGATCAATTGGCTTTGTTGCTTCCTTGCTTTTTGCAGTTTCTATTTTATCAATATGATCGTTGTTATTACTGCATCCAATCGAAACAAATAATAACAAAAGGACAATCTTTGAAAGATTACTTACAAAGATTGATGTAGTAGTTTTCTTTTTCACGCATCAATTTTTTATCCGAGTCCGTTTTATCCTTGTATCCAATAAGATGCAGCAAACCGTGCGCCAAAACTCTGTTCAATTCAGAGAAAAAAGAAACATTGAATTGATTGGCATTTTCACTGACTCTGTCCACACTGATAAAAATATCTCCTTCAATAATTTGTTTTTCATCAGAGTTATCAAAAGTAATAATATCAGTTAGGGTATCGTGGTCTAAATAATCTACATTTATTTTATGAAGATATTCATCAGAACAAAAAATGTAGTTTAGGTTGTTAATGCTGTAGTTTTCAGCTTTGGCAAGATCTGCAAGCCATTCTTTTCTCAGATCTTCTTTGTCAATAGAAAACTCTTCCAAATCTTCTATATGAAAAAAAATAGTATCTATCAAGATTTTATTGGATTTCAAATTGAATAGATACTCTTCTTCCATTGTCCGAAAAGTCTAATTTATCGGCAATTTTTTTCATAAGAAACACTCCCCTGCCGTTTGGTTCATCAATTCTAGATTGGTGTGTAGGGTCAGGAATGGAATTGCTGTTAAATCCTCGTCCTTCGTCAGAAACTGTAAAATTTAGTGTTTTTTCAGTACTAAAAAATTGTACAGTAACTTTTTTAGAGGGATTTTGCTTATTTCCGTGTATAATTCCGTTATTCACAGCTTCAGTTAGCACAAATAATATATCATAGAACAACTTTTTTTGCTTTTTGAGAGGGTTATGGCACTCAACAAGAAAAGTCTCCAACTTATCAATGCTTTGCGGCTCTGATGGTAACGTTAAATTTCTTTTGTTTTTCAGGTTCTTAGTGGACATATTGTTACAAAAACTTTGCAATCTATATAGTAGAAAACCAAGTTTATACTAAAAAAATTCCAATTCACTACAATAATAACCTAAAAACTAATAGATTTAAAATATTTTTCAACCAAATTGCGATAATAAGTCCTTAATTCAGGAGAAACCGTCTTATACAGCTCTATTTCGGACTCTCTTTTCTTCAAATACTCTGCAATTTCAGGTGGAATCGCTTTTGTACGCTCCTGAGCAGTCTCGCCTTGTCTCTTCTCTTCAAAACCTCTCTTTTTCTCTGCTTCTTCTGCCTCTAACAACTTCGTCAATATTTCTTGCTGACGTTTGATCATCTCACGGGTAATGTTTTTATTTACCAGTTGTTCCTCTGTTTTGTCCATTTCCTCCATCAACTTCTCAAGATCTCCTAAGTCGCCGCTTCCATCTTTGTTGTTTTCTTTATTGAATTTTTCTAATGCATTGCGAATTTCCTGTTGCATCCTCGCCGTTTCGGCAAATTCTTTGGACATACCATCTTTTCCTTTCTCTCCTGGTTTCTTGCCATTTTCCCCACCAGACTTGCCATTACCTGGCTTTTGCCCTTTCTGCATATCCTCCATCATTTTTTCAAGCTGGCTGTTGAGTTTCATTTGTTTTTTCTTCATTCCGCTCATTCCAGCACCAGAACCGCCTGGTTTATTACAAGAGCCTCCACCTGGCTGCGAACTCATTGCATCTTGTTGCATCTGTTGTAAAGATTCACTAAGAATCAATGCCAAGTTATTCACACTGGTCATTACATATTGCTGATTTACGCTAGATTCATTTTTCTTACGATCTTCTAAAAGATTTAAACCTGATTTGAAATTTCTTTCAATTTCAGTTAATTCTTGCAAAATGAAAGACTCTATTTGAATTGCTCAACCAAACTGTCTTCAATAATTTGGAAATCATCTTTCAACTTGTATTGCTCTTGAACAAGATCAACATACTTTGGATTGTTAACAGAAGTTTCTGATATTTCATCCATAACAGTTTCTTGGTTAAATGAAATGTCTACCAAATTTTCCAACAATTGACGAATGGCTTGCATATCTTCTTCAGCCTGTTCTTGCTGCATTTGATTCATTTGTTGTTGCATCTCACTAGCCATCTCTTTCATTTTTTGAGAAGCATCTTGTTGAGATTGAGAAGCTTTTTGCTTTTCCTTCGATTCCATTTGGTCCTGGCTTTGTTGCATCATTTCATCTGCTTGTTTAGCCATTTCTTCTTGTTCTTTGGTACCAGGATCTTTTTCAAGTTCCTCTGCCATTTCTTCTATTTTCTCTAAATCCTTTTTAACCTCTTCAAACTCTTCCGCAATTTCCTCTTGTTTTTTCATTTCCTCATCCAAGTTCTCCGTTTGATTTTGCTCTGTTTCTTCCGCCAAATCTTCCTCTTTTTCTGCCAATTCTTCTAACTTGTCAATTGTTTCCTGCATTTGTTGCTCCAATTCCATTTGTTTGAACAACTCTTCCATTCGCTCCATCTCTCTTTGCAATTGCTCGTCGGTCATTTCCATTTCCTCTAATTCCTCCATCATTTCTTCCGGAGTCATTTCTTCCAATTTCTCATCAAACTTCTCCATCAACTCTTTCATTTCTTCTGTCAGCATTTCTTCCATAAACTTTTCTAGCTTATCTTTCTTTGCTTGTAACTCTTCAGAGAAATCTTTGAATTGTTCTTCTTGCTTTTTATTTTCTTCAAACTTATTTTGAACATTTTCAACAGCACTTTGTAAATCTTTTTGACGGCTAAGCATTTTTTCAATTTGCTTTTTGTCTTCCCAATCCAGATTTTCTTTTTGCTTTAATTTGTCCTTAATCTCTTTTACTTCTTCTCTAATTTTCTCAGCTTCTTTGATGGCTTCTTTCAATTCTTCTTCAAAATTTTCTTTACTTTGGTCAACCATCTCCTCAAGTTCTTCTAAACTTGGAAGCTCATAAGTCATTGTATTTGAACGACTCACTTTGCTACCTCTCACACCATCATTATCCCAAACTTCAAAGAAATAAGTCAGTTTATCCCCATTGGCTAATTCCAAATCATTCAAATCCCAGGTATAAGTATACCTGCTGTTTTTCTTCATTGTTCCAGATTCAATAGGAATGGTTTTGCCTCCCGCAGCTTTTCCTGTTACATTGTAAACAAAGTTTATGGCTTTGATACCATAGTCATCTGAGGCATCTCCCAAGAAGTACAATATTTTATTATTTGTAGAATCTTCATATTGTTGAGCAGATATTTCAGGATGTAAATCAGGAATTATAGAAATCGTGTATCCAATAGAATCCGCATTTTTCACTTTTTCTGATGAAATGAAAATACTGTAAGGATTGTCTCTATAAATTCTTTTTTCATAAGTAAACAACTCTTCTCCATTTCTTTTTGCATTGATTAAGGTATCGCTGCCAAATCTCAGTTTCACTTCATCGGTATTTTGAGATTCAAATCCCCAGTTTACTTTTGTACCTACAGGCAATACCATATCTCCTGTATTGTTCAATATTTCATCTTTTCTTTGAGTGTACGCGGGGTAATCTATTTGGGCAGTAAAACCAGTGATTGCAGGTTTAGGAATAACTGTTAAATCATATGTTCTTGATTTGAATCCTCCTGATTCCAAATAGAATGAAGTCGATTTTTGAATTTTATTAAATGTATGAGAAAATGCCTTTTGATTTTCTTTAGTCAATTTAAAAGGAAAATCATTTATATAAATATTGGCATCATTTGGAGGGATACCATCTACCAAAACATTTAACTGAAAATCTTCATATTGAATAACTTCTAAGCTTTCATTTTGAACATTGAATGAAAAAGGAGCAGGTTGTTCAAATTCCTGATCGTTTTTAATCAATCTTTCTGTTGGTTCTGTAATCATACTTGGACGAATGAAAAGCAGTGCCAACAAAATTAGAAAAGGCGGAAGTGCATATTTTAAATATTGTTTATTTTTTGATAAATCAATAGCAGATCTAAATGGAACAAGGTTGATTCCTTCAATTTTTTGATCAATACTTGCTTCAATTAACTCTTTACTAACAGAATCATCGCTTTGGCTTTTAAGCTGCAATACATTCAACAATTTATCTTTTATATTGGTAAAATGTGTACCAATAATCTCGGCAGCTTGTTCATGAGAAATAACCCTTCCTAACTTAAAGATGTGCATTAAAGGGATTAACACCCAAATAACACTAGCAATAGCTGAAATGCCAATGAAACTAAAGAAAAAGACCTTTCTTATGTCTGTTGAAAATCTAAAAATGTTTTCCAACTGACTAAATAACAGAAATAAGCCAATAACCAAACCAGTGGTATACAACACCCCACGGATAAGTTTATTAAAATAAAACTTACGAATGAATCGATCTAATTTATTTATCAGTAGTTGATAATTGCTCTTTGAAGCCATTTATGTTATTATTTAGATTACTAATCTTCAGAACAGTATATGAAAGACCTTTCAATTAAGCCTGTACATTGTTTCCGTTCCTTAAAAATACATCATTGTAATTGTTAGGTAATAGCTTTAACTATAATTTAACGCCAATTTAGTATTGATTAAATAAAATACGTTTTAGTTTTTCCTTTAATTCTGACTGAAATTGTGCTAAAAGTACTCATTTTACTAAAAAAATTCACAAAGCTTAACCTTTCATACACTAATACATACTAGAAATAACTGATAAAGATTCCAAATGTTTCGCAATGAGTATGAATCAGGAGGTATTTAGTACAATTAACAAAA
>JAHDGP010000189.1 GCA_020627525.1 Bacteroidota bacterium | reverse complement strand
TATGTTTGAAGTTTCTAATGGACATAATTTACAAGAAATGTCAGAAAAATGGCCCACAATGCTGGTATTTCTGAGACATTTTGGCTGTACATTTTGTAGAGAGTCTTTAAGTGATTTAGCCAAAGTTCGAAACAAGATTGAGATCCAAGGCACTAAAATAGTTCTGATTCATATGATTGATGAAGAAACAGCTACGGATATTTTATCAGAATATAAGCTTGAAAATATTCCACAAGTAAGCGACCCAGAAGGTATTTTATACAAAAGATTCAATCTCAAAAGAGGTGGAATTAGAGAATTGTTTGGTTTACAAGTGTTGTTAAGAGGATTTAAAGCTGGATTGATTGACAAACATGGAATTGGAAAAGAACAAGGTGATATTTTTCAAATGCCTGGTATTTTCTTATTAAAAAATGGACAGGTGTTAAAAAAATACCTTCATTCTAAAGCTTCTGATCGTCCAGATTATGAAAACATCGCTTGTTGAAAATTAAAATTACATTCCTTCATTCAAGAAAATACCTAAAAGAATGTAAATTTGATATTCAAGCAAATCAAAGATGCATTTAACTCACCGCATATCTGAATTATTAAAATACGGTTTCAAAGGGAAATCTCGCTTTTACTTACACTCTCCATTTGTCTATGAAATAGCGGAAAATATCTTAAATGACAAAAGGCACTTTTATGCTTTTGATGATATTAAAACTTTAAAAGAAAATTTACTCAAAAACAATACTGAAATTTCTGTAACTGATTTTGGAGAACGAACAGGCAAATAAACGAAAAGTAAGCACGATTGCTAAAAGAACCTCTATTGCACCGCGTTATGGAAAGTTGCTTTTTAGATTTGTCAACTATTTTCAGCCTAATAATATACTAGAATTGGGTACCTCTCTAGGAATTAGCACTCTTTATCAAGCTGCCGGCAATCTCAATGCTTCAGTAACCACAATTGAAGGTTGTCCGAATATTGCGAAAATCGCTGAATCAAACTTTGAGGCTTTAAATATTGAAAATATTTCTCTACATGTTGGCAATTTTGATGAATGCTTATCAGTTATTTTGAAAGACTTTGAAAAACTCGATTATGTGTTTATTGATGGAAACCATCAAATGGAGGCAACACTTAGATATTTTGAGTTAATTTTAGAAAAAGTACATGATGGATCAATTTTTGTTTTTGACGATATTCATTGGTCTTCTGATATGTCAAATGCTTGGAAATCAATAATTAACAATAAACAAGTAAGTTTGAGCCTAGATTTCTATCAATTAGGTGTAATTTTCTTTCGAAAAGGTCAAGCAAAAGAACATTTCAAGCTTTGGTATTAAGTTTTATTGCAAGCAACTGATAGCCAAACAAGTATACAAACAAATTAGAAAATATAGAAATAAATAGACAAACATTATTTGTCCTTTAACGCTTGGTAACTAGTTTTGCAGAGCTAAAATCGAAAAGACTATTTATGAATTATAGTGCCACTTTACTAGAATCGGGTTTGTTAAAAAGGATAGAAACAATCAAACATTTGGTTGGCAACACGCCTATATTCCCAATAAAATCCCTAATTAATAAAAAAGGTGTACAGGTTTATGCCAAAATGGAATGGCGTCAATTTGGAGGCAGTGTTAAATCGCGTCCTGCATTTAATATCATTAAGCAAGCAATTATCAGAGGCGACTTAACCAAAGAAAAAACCATATTAGATGCTTCAAGTGGTAATACTGGAATTGCTTACGCTCACATTGCTGCTGCTCTTGGGCTAAAGCTAAAATTGTGTATCCCTGAACAGGCTACGGAAGAAAGAAAACGTATTTTAAAAATGTTTGATGTTGATCTCATTTACAGTGAGGGCAATAGAACAGGCGTTTCACAACAAATTGTCAAAGAACTTTACAGAAAAAATCCTGAGAAATATTTCTATGCAGATCAATATTCAAATGATGATAATTGGTATGCTCATTATTTAACTGCTGAAGAAATATTGCGCCAAACCAACCAACAAGTAACGCACTTTTGTTCCTCATTGGGAACAACTGGTACTTTTATGGGGACAGGCAGAAGACTTAAAGAATTTGATCCTAATGTTCAATTAATTTCCTTGCAGCCAGATAGTCCAGATCATAAACTAGAAGGTTGGAAACACCTTGCAACGCAGAGCATTCCAAGTATTTATGATGATAAATTGGCCGATGGAACTGAATTCGTTTCTTGTGATGATGCTTATAAAATGATTGCAGACTTTGCTAAATATGAAGGTCTTTTGATCAGCCCTTCTTCTGCCGCTAATCTTGTTGGTGCATTAAAAATTGCTGAAAGAATTGATCATGGTTGTGTGGTGACTGTTTTTACAGACAATGCCGCAAAATACAGCTCGGTTGTTGATGAAATTGCCTCAAAGCACAGAACATAACATTGTATTGGATAAAAGTAATTGCGTATTCAAAAACTTTTTGCTTTCTTTCTTGTTTTAAGAATATAAAAATACATTATTTATGTTCGGACTATTTAAGAAAAAATCAAAGTTAGAAACTTTACAGAAAAAGTATGAAAAGTTGCAAAAGGAAGCCTTCGAGCTTTCTAAATCTAATCGTCGATTAAGCGATGAAAAGATGGCTGAAGCACAAAAAGTACTAGAAGAAATTGAAGCACTTCCTAAAGATTAAAAAGGATCAATTTTTATTGATTTATTGTCAAAGCAAGATGCCATGAAATGGCATCGGCTGTTATTCTTCCAGATCTGATAGCACCATTTATAGAAGAATCATGTACATGATCCCCACAAATGAATATTCCCTTTTCTACAGGTTTTATTTCTTTTTCCTTTGGATAACTTATAGTTGGTTGCGAAGGAACAGCATTTTCAATAGAATAAGTTTTCAAATGAATCCATTGGCTTACAACTTCGTCTCCGAACCACGCTCTCAGCTCTCCCCTTACAGCAATGTATAATTCTGTATCTGTAAGGTTACAAGGTTTTATCACGGAAACAGAAATTAGTGATTTTCCAGTTGGAGCATATGATTTTTGCAAGCTGGTGGGAACAACAATATTATTTATCCAACCTTGATTATTGCCATTTAGATATAAAATAGCCTGCTTGTCCAATGGTTCATCAGCCGTAAAATAAAGACAACGCACACTGTTCATCGAAACCTGCTTGGTAAAGGAGGGAATCAATTTTGAAGCGGTAAAAGCATCAGTTGCTACCAAAACTATTGAAGTACTTATTTCCTCTCCGTCTTTAAGTGTTACACGACCATTACTTACTTGTTTAACTTCAGTATCTAACAACAATTCATCTTCACTTAATCTAGCAGCCAATTGACGAGGGATTGCTTCCATTCCATTTTTGGGTAATGCCGCATAACCTTTACCAAACATCTTAAAAACAAAACGAAACATCCTGCTTGACGTAAGTAAGTCTGGTTCTAAAAATATTCCTCCCAAATAAGGCTTGAAAAATGAATTGATAATTTGATCAGAAAAATTCCATTCCCTCAAAAAGTCAATGGTAGGCATTTCTTTTTCATCAAATAGCTTTTCTATACTCAATCTTCTCGTTCGGTTACGCAAAGCAACAATTTTCAATTTATCACCAAAATTTGAAAGAGGATTATTGAGTTTGCGTAAAGAATCAATTGGTTTTTTAAATGGATCGGCAAATTGATAAAAACTGTGCTTATGATAAACTTTAGCACCAGGATAAAAATTTCTCAATTCCAGTGCATCATAATCCAATAACTTCTGACATTCAGGATAAGCAGTAGAAAGTACCTGAAAACCTTTGTCGAGTAAGTAGCCCTCCACATTATCTGTTTTCATTCTTCCACCGACCCTTTTGTCCGCTTCAATAAGTTTTATTTTTAAACCTTCTTGTTTCAAATAATGGGCAGCTGATAGTCCTGCTATACCACCACCAACAATAACAACATCGTATTTATTCATTTGATTATTATCCATATCTATACTACATTAGGAACCAAACTTAAAGTCATAGTCACAAAAATTCCACCTTAAGAGAAAAGCTAATAGCACCTAGGTGCCAATAATATATGAAATTCATTTTTGTAATTATATTCAACTACAATAATAATCACAATTTTGTTCAAGAAGAGGGGTTTGTTTTTTTCTTTTTAAATTTTGGCAAAGAAAATTTTGCGAGATTCAATGTTAGGGTCAGATGATTTGCCCCTATTCCTGAAAAACCATAATTGGCTCGGCCATAATCTAATTTAAATCTATTTGCATTTATACCTACACCAAAACTGTATCCAAGCAGACCACCAACATCTTCTAATTTCATTTCTTGTCTACGAAGATGATTGTATCCAACTCTTACCCTCACTCTTTTGCCAAAATAAAATTCTCCGCCAAATATCATATGCCTGAATATCTTGTCAGCAGTATACTGTTTTTGAATAGTATCTGTTCCGAAAAGCGTTCCCGACTCCTGAAGTGCAGGATCATTATAACGCGTATCCAACTTATACATATCGTGTGTTTGTATAGATATTCTCAATGGTAGATATTTGAGTTTCTTTGAAATTCCAAATTGAATATCAAAAGGTGTGGCTTGTTTTTCTTCATCTGTATAAGAGGATAGCTGTCCTCCAATATTTTTAAAAACAAGAGACATTGTAAATTCTTTTTCTGGGTCATAATAGGCAGCACCCACATCCATCGCCAAACCAAAAGAATTAAAGTTCTCTATGCTTGAATTTATAGCTTTAAAATTTATGCCATAAGACAGTTTATCCTGTTGTCTTGAAAGCCCCAGATTAAAAAGTAAATCTGATCCTGAAAATTCCCCTAAAATTAATCCTGTTGCATCTGTTTGGGTAAATTTTCCATAATTTGCAAATTGAATATCTAAGCCCATTGTAAAAAGACTGTCAAAATGATGGACATAAGCCAAATTACCAAAGTTGGTTTTCGCCAAATAGCTAATATTACTCAAGCTCATCTGACGATGCATTGCTTTATTATAGAGTGCTGGGTTTTGAATTCCACTATTGGGATCATCATCAAAAATTGAAATATAGGTACCTCCCATAGCTGTTGCTCGTGCAGAAGGAGACATATTCATAAACTCAAAAACATCGTCACCACCAATTTGCCCCTGCAAACTGCAAACTAAAAACAAACATATAAATAAGGCAAATATTCTATCCATTATAAACTAACGTAGATTTTTAATTAAGATTATCATGTAAATATTTTAACTTTATCTCTTAAAAAATTCATGTCACCAATCCAGTAAAAAACAGTCTCAATTTACAAAAAACTTTAGTAAATTCTAGAAACTTATTGAATCCTTGAATCAACAACTTTACATTGTTTTTGAAAAAGCCCTTAGAAGACAAAAAATGTTCAAAATTTTTGTTGGAAGTTTTCTTTTGGTTTTTTCACTCACCGGTATTTATGTGAGTGCCTTGTATTTGGCATTTAATGCAGCCTTAGCCGTTTGTATATTGCTGGGTTTTATGTTTTTGATTGGCACATTCCTCTTGAGAAATGCTTACAGATCTTATATAAATGAATGTAATTTTTGGAGCTATTTTTTTAGATACGAAGAAACCAAAATCGTCTGGGTTTATTACCACAAACTAGAAGACCACCCTTTTGGTATTCGTTTCAAAGATCAAAGTACTTTATTTATTCATTTGGATGATGGCAGCAAAGCTTGTATTTCAATGCGAGAATCTGATATTTTAAAAGTGCTTACCATTATGAGAATGAAATTGCCAAGAGCAACTTTTGGATATAGCTGGCCTAAAGAGCAACTTTATAATATAGGACCAGATCTATTGAGAAAATAAATCCTCAGATATAAGTAATCGAGTTTTTAGTAAATTTTAAACTTTTGCATAAGTTTCCCTGTTTATTTTATCACATCAAGCAACTATGTATATCTCTAAACTCGTCTTAATTAATGATACAAGAAATAAATTTTAAACATACTTAAACAACAAAACAACACATGTCTTTCGCCAAGTCTTTTTCTTTATGCTTAACAATAACTTTCCTTTCTTTTAATTTATTTGCTCAAAGTGATTCAGTGCTGGAAGTTCCAACACCTCCAGATTATTATAATATGGATCATTGGGCTGCTCATCCTGAAAAACTAGATAGTGCAGACGTTGTTCCTGCGCAGTCTGATCTTATAAATCTACAAGAATTTGTTGATGTTGATGTATTTTTTGTACATCCAACAACATTGACACAAAAATTGAAAAAAGAATGGAATGCAGATATTAATGACGAAAAATTAAATAAGCATACGGATAAAACGACTATCAAATACCAAGCTACTATTTTTAATGAGAGCTGTAAAGTTTATGCTCCTAGATATCGTCAAGCGCATTATAGATCATATAAAGAATTTGTAAAAGATCAAGAAAATCAAACTGTCAAGCAAGCTTTTGAAATTGCATATTCAGATGTAAAAGCAGCTTTTGAGCATTATTTAGAAAACTTCAATGATGGAAGACCTATTGTAATTGCTTCACACAGTCAAGGCACAACTCATACAATGCGTTTATTGAAAGAGTTTTTTGATGGCAAACCTTTAAAAGAATTATTAGTAACCGCTTACGTTGTGGGAATGCCTATTCAACCTGAAATGTATGATGAATTAAAACCTTGTGAACATGCATCTGAAACTGGTTGTATTAATAGTTGGGCTACTTACGAATGGAAAGGAACCCCAAAACATGAAGATTTTTTTAAAGGAGCTATTTCTACCAATCCAATCAACTGGACCATTGACGGCACTTATGCCTCTATTGAAGATAGTAAAGGAATGGTTATACGCCCTTTCAAAAAAGTTAAACCTAAATTAATGGATGCTCAAACCAAAGACGGTATTATTTGGGTACACAAACCAAATATCCCTGGCAAGTCATTGATGTTTTCAAAAAATTATCACATTGGTGATTTCAATTTATTCTATGTTGATGTTAGGGAAAATGTAGCCTTGAGAATTCAACAATATTTTCAAGACATTAATGTAGCGCACGGTAATAATGGCAGTAATGAATAAAAATTAAAAGGTTATAAATCTCAATCGACGAGCATAACAATTTGATCTTCCAAAAACACCAACTGCCCAGTCAACTTCAACCATAAACATAAAAGATAAAGGTGTAGATATTTTATAATCTGCATAAGCTTTTGAAAAATACAATGATTCTGTTCCGTCGCTATCGCTCAATAAATCGGTAGCGACGTAGCGAATCCTTGCTCCAATATTTATTGCTACTTTATCGCTTCCAGCTATTGTCCTCCCAAATCCAAATATCCCACCAAAGTTTGGACTGGTAATTGTCTCCTCAGAAGTAGTTGAAAGTATCGGACCAATTTCCAAATATCGTCCGTCATATAATTTTCTGTAAAGCAATGCAAAGTCAGTTGCATTAAAGTTTATATCCTTTCCTGGAATCAACCCTTCTCCTCTAAACTCAAATTGTTGTCGAAACTTTGTCGATGCTACCTCAAAATTTACTGAGTGAATATCTCCAAAATTCAAACCCAACTTTCCTGCAAAAGTATTTCCTACAGAAAACTGGTGAACCAAATCAACATCTTCCAGTACATTTAAATTTATCAATAAGTCTGGACCAATTCCTGCTTTAAAGGAAACATCTATCCAAGTTTGTCCAAACACAGTACCAGACAAAAAAATCAATAGTATTGGGAAAAAATTTCTCATGTTGTTATCATTTTATATTTTGCGATCCCCAAATAATTGCCAGTGTTACTTAAATCAGATATTTCTTTCAAATATAATACGTATTAGCTCAAAATAAGCCGCAAAAGTAGCTTAAATTTTAATTCCTTTCCCACTGCAGTTTTTTATTCTAATAAGTTAAGTAGGTAAGCATAAATGTTCGTTACTTTTGATCTAGGTATTTTTTCGATCTACAATCGGACCGCCGAAGCAGAAGAAAAACGGAACCCTAGCCATAGATAGCTAAGGTGAGTATTTTCGAATGGTCCGACAGTTCGAAAGTAGATTGGAAAAAGAACCCATCAAAAGTGTGTCGATTATTTATGTTTACCTACTTAAATTATCATTTCTCTTGGAAAATCAAAAAAAATTTCGTACTAGGTGCCTTCTTCCTATAGACAGCAGGCGAGTAAATTTTTCAGCCATTTTTTGTACCTTTTTTCAATCTTCGCCACCTATTTTTTTTTATTAATTTTGTTGAAAAAATCATGAACAAAAGCTTCCTATAAATTTGTAAAAATGGACAAAGAAACTCAAATAAAGAATTTTAATCCCAATGATGTTTTAGCCTCTAATGGAAATCTTTATGCTTTGCCTTTCAATTATGAAACGGCAAATATTATTGTTATCCCTGTTCCCTGGGATGCCACTACTTCTAATTTGCCAGGAACAGCTTTTGGACCACAA
>JAHDGP010000188.1 GCA_020627525.1 Bacteroidota bacterium | reverse complement strand
CATTAAAATGTTTGACTGTATTTAATTGGAGTTGCAAGTTGCCAATATCAAGTTAGCATAACATTGAAAGACAAAGGCAACAAGTCATTTTTAGTTTTATTTAACAAGGTTTTAGTTCTTGTAAAACCTAACTAGTAAACATCTGCAAGGTTGATGTTTCATATTATAGAATATAATAACAAAATTTATAAATATATAATTAAGTGTGATTTATTAATGATTCAGGGTTTTTAATTGCCCGCTTTATTCCCCACCGTCATCCGCAAATCATCAACATAAATTTTACTAGAACCAACATTATAAATATAAGCTTCAAAAAGACCTCTTTGATGTTCTTTTCGATTAATTTGTTTTGTAAATATTTTATATTCCCAATTTTCTAAATTAGTATTATTAGACATTACTAATCCTTCCCAGAAATCATTGTCGGATTTTGAAAGAACTGCAACCATTTTTGCCATAGATTTTTCATTGATGTATTTAACGCCCAATTCCAAATTTATTTTATTAATATTTGTATCAACTGTCTTCCATAGTGAATCTAAGTCGTATTTAAAACCTACAGAAAACCCTCCTCCGTCGATTCTGTTTGAATGAGTACCAGAAAAATATATTTCATCGTCAAACTTATAATTCGATAATTCTTTATGCTGATTTTGGTCGTCAAAATCCAATATCGTTCTGTGTAATATATTATATAGATCACCTTCTTTTTTAAGAAACATTTTATTCGACAACGCTCCTTCAAAGCTTTTTAATTTAATGCGCTCCAATCCACACCAAATAGTCTCTTCATTTAAAAAGGAATAGGTATTTCGCAAACGAACTTTCACAACATTTTCCTCTGTTTTTTTAACACTTGGGTATTGGACAAATGGATGAATCCACAATCCATCCTTAGCGTTTTCAGGAATAAAACGATAAGTCAAAAATTTTCCATCATCAAACAAATAATCAATAAAATATGGCTCTGATTTATAGATAAAGTTCATTATTTTTCCTAGAAAACTATTGTCTGAATTTACCTGCATTCTTATCATTTCGTCTTTTTCACTTTCAACATCAATCCACTCATTCCACTTCACTTCGAAAGATTCCTCTTCAGAAACTTTAGCAATATTTTTTCCAGCATTTTTCTCAAATAGTAAATATTTTCTGGTATTAAATTTAACCTGATAGTTATCTAATATTTTCAGTAATGTCCTAGGATTATCATTCAATAAAAAGCGTCCATCAATTGATCCGAAATCCCCACCCCATTTGTCTCTTACATAGTGAAACAAAATAAAATCAGGTCCATTGTTTTCATCAAAATCAATGGCACTCAACTCGTCTAACCATTGGGCAAAACTTCCGCCTTGCAATGTTTTTCTTGGTTTCCAGTTGAAGTTATTCGCAGAAATAAAAGACAATTCCCAGGGATAGACATCGACGGAGGAGCTTCCTATATAATCTACTATTTCCTGATCTAACTTATTGGCTTGAATATTATCTATAGAAATGTTTTTATATTTTTTGTGAAAATTTTTATAATCAAAAACAGCCTCCACAAAATTATCTCCACCAAAAAAATCAACTTTCATTCCTTTAAAATTTGGAATATTGTTTAGATTTAAATAATAAAGAGCAATCCCAATAATTGCAAAAGTCGCTAATTTTAATTTGCCAATTTTTGAATAAACAATTGCTATTCCATAAAACAATATCAAGAAATAAACCATTATCAAAGCGTGAGAAGAATCTTGCCTCGAAATTGAGTGTTTCCACATTGCAAAAAAGGAAGGCAAAAACACAAAAAAGGCAATGCGGCTATTTTTATCTTTTATCACAACTGGCAATAAAAAAATACTCAATAAAAATCCTCCCAACAAAAACCAATTATTAGTTGGATGCAATGACAAAGCATCAGAATAAGACAATGCTAGTTTGAGAGAATTTTTATAAAAATCAAACAACAATGTTGGGCTTTGAAAAATTAGTAAGCCAATAAACAACGCTGTAATAAAACCAACTCCGATAAACTTCAAACTACCTTTTACATTTCTATTCAAAAAAACATTTATTAAAAAAGTCATTACAACAATAGAAAATGCATTTACTCCAATTGCCGTCTTGACACACAAACCTACAAATGCAATCAAAACCGCTAGTGCAATATGCGCTATTTTTTTATCCTCCAAAAACCAAAGACAATGGATTGCACACACTCCAATGATCAAAAACTGTATTTTAGCAAAAAAAGAAAGGAAAATTATTATACAAAAGGCAAGTATTTTTTTACCAGGATTTGTTTTGAAAGCCAAACCCAAAAATGAAAGTATAAACCAACATTTCATTACAATATAAAAAAGCAACATGTACAGCAAATTGCTCCCCTCCGTCGTTGGAAATACTAGAAATCCTAAGGGACCAACGGGATAAACAAGCTCTGTTAATTGGGTATAATCATTGGCAAAAAGGTAATTGACTGCCCACATGTAAGAAGAATCCAAACCAATTTTGTAATCTGGTTCAATATTCCTAAAAGAAAATATCATCAAAACAATGGTGAAAACCACTGAAATGAGGTACAAATTATATTTTTCAAACTTGGTTTTCAAGCCTTAAATATACTTAATTATATCTCAACAACACTAAACAACTTTCTTCCCAACCCTAACAGAAAACACTTTATCCATTCCAATACTAAAGATAAATAGTACTGAGAATAATATTAAACTAAAAGCAAAAACTTTCCAAGCATCTATGCCCATTTCTGAAGGCTGAACAAATCCATTAAAAGTCCAATTGTAAATTACAATTGTCAAAGGAGTTGTTATTGAAAAAGTCAAGCCGTGTCTGAAGAAAAAATCAGCCCAACTTCTTTTCAAATCTCTGTTATGCATGTGCCAACGATAGATAGTCGCTATAAAAATCAAGACGGTCAATGCCAATGCCAGAACGGCACTACTGCCCTCAATTACTCTAATTCCACGCTCCACCCCATGCGAAATGCCTGTGAAGATAGCGACATAACTTCCATGTACTCTGTCCAACCTGTCATTGAGAATAAACCAAGTCATTAATAAAAAGAACGCACCAATTTGAATCCAGTGGCTAAATTTTTCATCCAACCAAAAAATTTGTTCATAAAGCGCCCCTTCAAAAATACCCAAATGTTCTCTTGAATACAGCTCCAAAGTATTTGTAACGTGGATGCCCATTCCAAATAAATAAATGGCGCATAAAAATTGTCCAAACCTTTTACGTCTGTTCCTCTCCTGATTAAACAGGTCATTTTCTTTTGGAAAAAATACTATCTCATTTATTTGAGAAACGGTTATCCACATCAAAGGTGCATAAATTAAGGTTTCAAACCAATGATTGGTACTTATCCCATGAACCATTGTGTAACATATAAATTCAATACCACAAATAATTCCTAAAAACCCACAAGCCACTGCCTTGTATTGATAGGCAAAACACAAGAAAATCACCCAATAAATCAATTGGCGATCCAGCTTATTACGTGTTTGTAAATAGTTCATTTTAAAATGGTTTTGGTTAGGAACAAGTGTATGATTTGCGAATCGGGCAATACATGACTAGGAGCTTAAAATTGTATTTTAAGCCCTAAATAGCAAACCCCAACATGCTCTTTATTGTGGATTTGCAACAGAATCCGTACTTTTGCGTTTCAAAAACCTAAATAAGGTGGTATGACTTCATTGTAAATGAACCATTTCCTTTATTTATCAGTTTAATAATGCTAATAACTTAATAGCTATAGAACTAAGATTGATTTAAACTTCAATCAGTTGCTTAGCACATAAATAATTTATTCAAATATAAAAAAATGTACAGAACACACAACTGCGGCGAATTGCGTTTAGAACACGCTAGCCAAGAAGTGACCCTCGCTGGTTGGGTCCAAAAAACGAGAGAATTAGGTGGAATGGTTTTCGTCGATCTGCGAGATCGTTACGGCATTACACAACTTGTTTTTAATAATGATGCAGACGCTGACTTGTGTGATCGTGCTAAAAAGTTGGGTAGAGAGTTTGTTATTCAAGTGAAAGGTACCGTTGAGGAAAGAAAAGCCAAAAACGATAAAATGGCTACGGGAAATGTTGAATTGATTGCTTCTGAATTGAATATTCTGAATGCTTCAAAAACACCTCCTTTTACCATTGAAGATGAATCTGATGGTGGGGAAGATGTGAGAATGAAATACCGTTACTTGGATTTGAGACGCCCTATTGTTCAACAAAACATTATGCTGCGTCATAAAATCGCTCAAGAAGTTAGGAGTTATTTAAATGGAATGGACTTTTTGGAAGTAGAAACACCAGTTTTAATTCGTTCTACGCCTGAAGGAGCAAGAGATTTTGTGGTTCCATCAAGAATGAATCCTGGTCAATTTTACGCTTTGCCTCAATCACCACAAACTTTCAAACAGTTATTGATGGTAGCTGGCTATGATAGATATTATCAGATAGTGCGTTGCTTTAGAGACGAAGACTTAAGAGCAGACCGTCAGCCAGAATTTACACAGATAGATTGCGAAATGACTTTCGTTGAGCAAGAAGATGTTTTGAACACCTTTGAAGGTTTGATGAAGCACATTATGAAATATGTTCACAATATTGAAATTGAGGATGTACCGAGAATGACTTACGCCGATGCTATGCGTTTATATGGTTCTGACAAGCCAGATATTCGTTTTGGAATGACCTTCGTTGAGCTAAACGATGTTGCGCAAAACAAAGGCTTTAAAGTTTTTGATGATGCTGAATTGGTTGTTGGAATTTGTGCAGAAGGCTGTGCTTCCTACACTAGAAAACAATTGGATGCTTTGACTGACTTTGTGAAAAGACCTCAAATTGGTGCAAAAGGTTTGGTTTATGTAAAATGCAATGAAGATGGTTCTTTTAAATCTTCTGTAGATAAATTTTTCGATCAAGATGCACTGAAAGCTTGGGTGGAAAAAATGAATGCTAAGCCTGGCGATTTGATGTTGGTAATTTCTGGTGAAGTTGAAAAAGCTAGAAAACAATTGAATGAATTGCGTTTGGAAATGGGCAATCAATTGGGCTTGCGTAGCAAAGATGATTACAAATTCCTTTGGGTATTGGATTTCCCATTGTTAGAGTGGGCAGAGGAAGAAGAACGTTGGGTAGCGCGTCACCATCCATTCACTTCTCCTAAGGCAGAAGATTTTGATAAAATGGATACCGCTCCTGGTGAAGTGAGAGCAAACGCTTACGATTTGGTGCTTAATGGAACAGAATTGGGTGGTGGTTCAGTGAGAATACACGATAGAGGCTTGCAAGAGAGAGTATTTCAGCTTTTAGGAATGTCAGAAGAAGAATCTGTTGAGAAATTCGGTTTCTTGATGGGAGCTTTTGAATTTGGTGCTCCTCCGCACGCTGGTCTTGCTTTTGGTTTTGATAGAATGTGTGCTTTGTTGGGTGGAGCTGATGCCATTCGTGATTTCATCGCCTTCCCTAAAAACAATTCAGGTAGAGATGTTATGATTGATACGCCTTCAAGAATCGACCAACAACAATACGAAGAATTGTACATTCGCTCAGTTGAAAAAGTAGACGCATAAAAAATAATATTAAATTATTATTAAAATATAATGACAAAAAAACCGAATCCGCTCTAAGTATTAGAGCGGATTTTGTTTTATTGCTGACTTTGATCACAATATTTCATATCTTCTAAATTTTCAATACTACATTTGTAAACATTAATGAAAAGGCATATACCAAATATACTGACTGTTCTCAGGATTCCTATAGCCATTCTATGCGGCTATTACGCGGTCCAACTCAAACCCAACCCATTAATGATTTCTCTTGCATTGTTTGTATTTGCCTCAATATCAGATATTGTGGATGGATATTTAGCTAGAAAATGGAAAATAGAAACCAACTTTGGAAGAATCATTGACCCCATTGCGGATAAAATTCTGATAATGGGTGTATTCATTGTTTTTACTTATAATGGTATCATTCCTGTCCTGTTTACTTCAATTATTATCAGTAGAGAAATTATTCTAACAGTAATAAGGTTACTACTACTGCCTAAAAAAGTAGTTATCTCAGCCAGTCGTTCGGGAAAGGTCAAAACCGTATCTCAATCAATGGTTCTAATCATTATCTATGCGATCTTAATTTATATCAGCCCACTAAACGAGCAGTTTGGGGAAACCTTCATCAACAATACCATCTGGAGCTTGCTTTTATGGGCAGTCTTTATTTCCGTTTATTCTGGTATTGAATTTTTTGTTAGAAACAGAAAAGCGATAAGTACGATCGTTTAACACCTTTTTCAAAGCTCGTCTTTCCAAATTTTTTTAAAACGAAGCTGTAAAAAAATGTCTGGAATCCCCATGAAGACTCAGACTAAACTCGCAACGAGATTCCAGAAATTTCTTCTGCTTCGCATTCGGAAATTCTGGAATGACAGGCTTTGAAAAAATTTACACCGAAAAGCTCTCCCCACAACTGCAGGTTCTCGAAGCATTTGGGTTTTCAAAGAAAAAACCTTTTCCATTGAGACCAGCCGAAAAATCTAGAGTCGTATCGAAAAGATAGAGCATACTTTTCAAGTCCGTTACAACTTTTTCTCCATTGTCCTCAAAAACTTGATCATTTTCTTTTAACTCATTGTCAAAGTCAATTTTATAGGATAAGCCAGAACAACCACCACTAACAACAGATACTCTTAAAAAGCTGTCGTCTGATCCTTTTTCCGCCTCTCGTATTGATTGTATTCTGCTTTTAGCTTTGTCTGTTACGTAAATCATAAAATTGTAATTGTTATTATACAACCCAAATTAATACATTCAGGTTCATTTGTCAAGTTTTAAAATATTCAACAAGCTAGTATCTAGAAACCAACATTAAATCCAACTCTATAAATTAAGCCTGTTCCAGGATCAAATACACAAGGATTATTGGCAGTACCACCATCGGCTTTATAAAGTATGTCATACATCACTTCTGCTATAAAGCTTGATCTTCCAACCATTCTTTGTCTGTAACCTCCTCCAATTGGAAGGCTTCTAATAGATTCTGTGACATTATTACATTTAAACCAAATATTAGAAATTTCGGCACCTAGAAAGATGTTTTGCATAATTGAATATCTCGCCAAGGCTCTTGTCCCCCAAATAGTTTGTCCATCAAAGTTTGGTCTTTTGAAGTAGTTAAATATCGGTCCTACACCAGCCGAAAACTTATCGGTAAGTCTATAACCAACAATCGGAGAAAGCTCAAGAAATTGTGCACTATTTCCTCCACTTGAAAACCCTAAATTTCCACCAAAAGTACCACCTAGAAACACTCTTCCCCAATCAAACTGTTTCTTTCCTGTCAATCCTTTTCCTAGATTATTAGATGAATTTGTTTGCCCTGTTCTTGTTTTTTGAGCAGTAGTATCTACTTGTACAAAAAGAAAAAGAGTCAAAAGCAAAACCAATATTTTTAGAATTCTCATTATTGTTGAATTTTTTTTAATGTTTAATTTTTATACGCTTTTAGATTCAATTTGATAAAATTAAAAACTATTGTTTTAAAATTGGCAAAAGAATTCACATTTCAGACTTATAAGTAATGGCTTTGTCTCTATTTTTAAGTTTAGTTAAGGGATTCAACATCAGTCTTTTTGCTATTTTTGCGCTCGCTTATGAGTAATGTATTTCAAATCAATGATAATGACCTTTATTTGGTTATCAGTTTGCTTCTTGCTTCTTTAGGATTTATAATTTACTGGTTTGTATCACAAGATGAGCAAAAAAGAATCTGGTTTTTCAAAACATATGAAAATAACGATGCTTGGCTGAACTGGATTGTGTTCAAAAGGCTTTGTGGTGCTTTAATTTTAGGGATAATACCAACGATTATCGCTCTTTTATTTCTCCCTTTCTCTTTAAAAGAATTAGGATTGAATTTTGACAATTTAGCTCTTACCTGTAAATGGACTGTTGGTTTAAGTCTATTTTTTTTGGTTGCAAACTTTTTTGCTGCCAACACACCTTCCAAACTAGAAGTATATCCACCTCTTAGGGTTAAAAGTTGGAGTAAAAAAGTCATCTTATTGAATACAATTTCTTGGCTGGCTTATCTTTTTGCTTATGAATTCTTGTTTAGGGGCATTTTACTAATAACATGCTTTAAATATCTGGGCTTCTGGCCTGCTGTTGTTATTAATATAGCTTTTTACGCATTAGCCCATATACCTAAAGGTTTTACCGAAACGATAGGCTGCTTTCCTTATGGATTCCTGCTGTGTTATATAACCTTGTTAACTGGAAATCTTTGGTTTGCTTTTATTACCCATTCTGTATTGGCTATTTCGACAGACTTTTATTCTGTGTTTTATAGTAGGGAGATGTATTTTTTAAAATAATTCTCACCAACGAGGTTTCAACACCAACGAGGTT
>JAHDGP010000187.1 GCA_020627525.1 Bacteroidota bacterium | reverse complement strand
CAAATATTCTTTTACAAAAGGCAGCTATGGTTTTTTTCGATTGAATATCCATACTTTCGATGCTTCGGTAATCAGGACTTTGCGAAACGCCTTCTATCGTTTTTCGATTGTACATTTTAAAGCCACCACCTGCTGAAACCAGGTTGAGTGGTTTTGTCGCTTTTATAAGGGTCATTTCAACAATGACCGTTCGCACACAATCCAATAATTCCGCTTCTTGTTCAGTATAGTTTCCTTTGCAACATTTTTTTAATAATTTGCCATATAAGCTGCACAACACCTTTGCCTTGATTTGTTTCTCAACTCTCTTTATATATGGCAGCAAATGCAACCAAGTATACATTCTGCCTTTTATTGCCAAAGCAGCATATTCTGAAAATATTTTTGGACTCCACACCAATAAATTACAGCACCAGCGTTTGTGATCAAATCCGTGCTTTTTGAAAAAATCCTTTTTCGGGCAAAGACAAGTATAAATCAAACGCTCTAAGGCTCCATAAGCATTGTTGAAAGCTTCCCAATACATTGTCCCATAAGCACTGTCTGAAATAGGAGAAGTGTGTGTATTATGAGTTTCACTGATACCTGTGTCAGAAATAGAGCCTCGCAAGTTTGGCAAAATCTTCACCTTAGCCTGCCAGCCGATAACATCTCTAAAGCAGCAAAGCAAATCTTTGTAGCATTTTTTATCTTCTTCGCTCAGCTCCTCACATTTATCTTCACAGTAAATATCAGCTACCCAAATGTATAATTCAGGATCAATGTATTCAAATAAAAATTCAACAACCGCTAAACGCAAGTATGGTTGCAGAGTGCTTTGTTCAGTATGCAAATGCACTGACGGAATGTATTGCTTCAGTAAATTTTGATCACATTCTTTTTTGTAAAATAAGTGTCTTACTTCCATTAGATAGCGTTTTGAATCCCTTTTGGATCATTATCAGTAGTGGTCAAATAAACGTCTCTAAAACCAGATTTTACACTCGTATCAAATCCCTCAATCAGTCCAATTGCTTTAAATATTTTTAGAATCGCTTTACGAGGTCTAGGTGTGTTTATAGCAGTGTGATAATTCATTTTAGCCCTTGTATCAGCTCCTGAATTCATTCCACCACCATTTTCAGTACCAGCCAATACAGCATCCAAACCATAACGAGCAGACGCTCCAGCTGTTTTCAAAGCAATCAAATTAGAGGCCGCTTTATCAATCAAAGTATTGTTTATTGCTTTAACATTTACACCACTGTAAACCTTACCAAGATGATCTCTAAAAAGCCTTGTAACCAAAACGTTATTTGTTCTGTCTACACCTCTCATAAGATCATTTAACTCTTTTACCAGTTTTTTTCTTTTTGCTTCTTCTTCCTTTGGCGTGCCACAGTCATCATAAAAATCTTCATGTATCTCAAGTTGATATTTGATTGACCAGCCATTTTCAAGCCCTGCGATTTGAGCTTCCAGTACCAGCTTTTTTAATTTCAATTCGGCAGATGATCCGTACCAAATTGGTACACCAAAATATTTATTTCCAGCAACACGTTTGCGACCGTGTATAATAAAATGATTGCATTTTCTAGGATTTTTAGGATCAAAGGCAGGAACAGTTCCTTTGTTGCCGCTGATGTGGTATTCTCTAATTCTGCGACCGTCACCACGTTTCAAAGGCATTGGTCTTATATCGTGTGGATCGACGATTTGAAAATCAAAAACTTTATAATTTCTGGTTAAAACAAATTCAGCAAAATAATTTCCGTACCAGCAAAAATCATTTGTTGAATCATCTAGTAAATCATCTAAAGGCTCATCAAATTTGTCTATAAAATTATACCAGTTTTTATCAATTGTTGGAACCTTAATTATTTTATCATTTTCAAATTGTTCCTTATAAAAATAAACACCACCACCCAAAATAAAATTAGCGCATTTATCCAAAGTTGGCATTGCATCAGGATCATTTCCAAGTGTGGCATTTACCCACTGCGGAAAATTATCGAACTGTCCCCACCTAACAGGTGAGACATTGCCTCGACCAAATCGGTTTTGCGGATCATCAAAAACAAAGCTCTGTCCGACCTTGCTAGAAACAGACCTGTCGACCATCATCACTTGACTATCCGTATCAAGTGAATAGACTTTTATTTCGTCCGTACTATTCGTATATAACTCTTCTACCATTGAATTTTATTATGGTCCACCAAACCATTGAAAACGGTCTGTCAGCTTCAACATCAAATAATCTTATGTTGTCATTTTGAAAAAAAATACTATCACTTTTTGATTTTTTCAATTTCTTATTTACGCCTCTATCGTTGCGATATTTTTCTGATAAATGCCAAAAACAATTGTTCTTTTGATAGATTTTTCCTTTGTTCTTTCCAGTCGTATATCTAGCAGAAACGGAAAACGGTTTAGTACCAGGAATACACAGCTTCATTACTTCCAAAACCTTGTAAATAGATATTGTTTGTTGTGTGATCATAGTTGCAAATTTGCAACTATATAAATTCAATTAAAAGGACACAAGTACTCGTAACGGCAGGCAATAAATGTCCTTTTATGCACGTAATTTTGCACGTAATTTTGAGGGATGAAGAAATATATATTATTTGAAAATGACTGGCTGAAAATAGAAGCCACACAATTACAAAAAGGTCAAAACGCACCGCCTGAAATAGATGACAATAGTCATATTCAGATTGAACAAGATGACTTTGGAATCTACATCAAAATTCAAAAAGGTGTAAAACAAGTTATTGACATTATATCAAACACAGCATTTGTTCAAGGCAATCCATTAGAACCTGGTCGCAGATATGAATTTGTCTATAAATATGATGGACAGTTTTACACGCTATCATTAACAGTACCAGCATTGACACCCTTAAATGATGGCGCAGTGACACAAGCTGATTTAGATTATTGGACTGAAGAAGTGATAAAAAACACTTTGCCTATTCCAGAGTTGAAAGCAAAAATTGACAGTGCATTTGCTGGCAACAAAGAAACCTTTCAAATGACTTATTCTTTTCCACGTCCTGGCGGAACCTTTGTTGGTCGTCATACGGTCCCAATAGAAGAGAATGGCGTTTGTAAAAGAGATGCTGACGGAAATATTGAATATGAAGTATTGACCTTCAATAAAAAAATTGTTGATTTTGACAGTTCAAAATTTTATACAAAAGAAGATGTTTTAGTTTCCGTAGATCGTTCAATGAAATTAGTTAAGGAACTTTTTGAAACACTTGTTCCTAATTTAACTTGTTCATTTCAATGGGAAAACACGTTTGAAGAAAACGACGATTTTTACGAAACAGAAACAAGAACGATTGATTATGTCAACTTTGCAACCGTTGGAGAAAATGGAGTTGGTGACATTCCTATTATGTTAACATCAATTCCAGACAGTACTTATAACGGTTGCACACAAAATGATATTCGTGCTTATAAGTACCCAAGAAGTCAACAAACAATCATTGGTAAACAATCAAATGCAGGTGGTGCTTATGAACTAGATACATTTGATTATAATTTATCAAATGACCATCCAAACCTTCCAGGCAATAGTCAAGCAATTAGTTTAGACATTATATCAATACATGAAAATCTTCATGACATTGCAGGCATAGAACATTCAACTGATCCAAAATCAATAATGAATGGACTGGTACCAACAGGTGTAACCTTTGAAGAAAGATTTGGCGAAACTTTACTAACACCAGATATAATCATTGCCACTGCTAGAGCTTATGGTTTTTTGGATAAATTAACTATTAAAGCATAATGAATATTATTGACGCTTGGCTTGCTTCTGATAAAAATTATGACAAAGGGTTTAGTCTATATCAAAAATATGGGTTAGGCTCTTTGGTTCATCTTTTTGTAAAAGGAGAAAGCGAGTACAATAAAAATTTACTGGAAATCGAATTGCGCAAAGTTCGATTCAAGACAGATATTCCAAAGTTTGAAGAAACTGTTGAAAAACCAGTTAAGGAGCAAACGCATATAGTTACATACAAAGCCCCTGAAGGTCCACCGCCAACACATTACGAAGAAATTGATAATTCTAAAAAGGTAAGAACAGATTACAATTTGAAAAGGATTAAAATATCTCAAATGCTCACCAACCCTGATTTGGATCAAGAAGAGGCGGCTAACTTAATTGATCAAGCTTTTGAATATAGACGGTTGACCAGGATTGAAACGCAAAGAATGAGTTTTCTTTTCAATAATCCAGAAAAATTACCAACTGATTTTAAAGCACCTAAAGACAAAAAAGAATCCATTAACCCAGATGATGTTGACATTGAACAAATTGAGACAGTCGAAGAAGTGAACAGACTTATAAACAATTGTAGAAGGCGTAGAACCATCACTCGAAAAAATATAAGGATTTTATTAAAATCAAAAGGCAAACAAAAATGGAAACAGATTGAAAAATTATTGAAAACCATTGAACACAATTCAGCTATGAAGCCGCTAATAATTGAATTGAATAAACGCAACGATTTACTTGAAAAATTATTGATAAAACAGAAAGAATTTGCAACTATCTAAGGAAGAAATAGAGAAGTACGAAAAAAGCTTGGTAAACAAGATTGAGAAGTATCTCAAAGGAGCAAAAATTCAATTAAATGAAGTTGAGAGTTTGTTAATTGAGGTCTTAAATCTATGTAGTAAATGCAGCGATGGGACAAATATTAGAAGAAAAAAAATAGTTGATCAAATTCTTGAAATCATTCCTAATGTAAGTTTTGTTACTGTATATAGATTGTTGAAATTATCTGAAGAACTAGAAACAAGGTTAGAATATGAAGGACTCAGACAAGATCAAGTGATGTATATAAAAACCTTAGAACATCACTATGAAAGACTTTACGAAAAATGGGTTAAAACAGATCAAACCTGGTATTATGTAGAGCTGATGAAAGCCTTTAGACTTATACTGGAAATCAAAGGAATACTAAAGGAAAAGACTCAAAAGATTGAGTATGATAAGTGGAAAATGAAAACACTTGTTGTTAGTGATGATCCCAAATACATTAAAGGTAGAAAAGCACCGCTTCAAATAGACACCAATGACCTTTAATCAACTAACTGATAAATTACTTAATGACGCTATTTGTGACTGGGAATTTGAAGAAGATATTCAGGAAGAACCTGTTTGGTTAAATCCAAAACAAATAGCATTTAAAACCGCCAAACAAAAAAATAAAGTTTTTCAAGGCGGTCGTGGTGGTGGTAAAACTTCAGCTGAAGCAGGTCATTTAACTGACTGTGTAAAAGAAATGCCTGGTTCAAAGGGAATGATCTATGGACAGGATTTTTCACAGCTAAGAACCAAAGAATTACCTGAAATATTATTGGTATGGGAACGATGGGGAATAACTGAATGGACACCTGAAAATCCAATGGGTGACTATAGGCTTTACAAAGAACCGCCAAAAGGATGGAAACGAATTCACAAATACGGAGACTATAAAAATGTAATATCTTTTCCTGATGGCTCCACCATCGAATTGATTTCAGGAAAGCAATTTGAAAATGTCAAAGGTGGTAGTTATGATTATGGTGTTTTAGTAGAAGCGATAAACTGTGATAAAGATCACTTCCTTAACCACGTTCATGCGATGGTGAGAGGTGGTGAAAAAAAATACAAATCACACCTTTATTTATCCTGGGGTATATTTTCCAACATGGGTTACACGCCTGAAACTTATTGGGTAAGTGATTTAAAAGAAATGCCCAAAGAAGATTGGATATATATTGAAGGAACTATTTGGGATAATGTCGAACATTTCGGACGCAAAGCCATTGAAAAGCTAAGAGATTTTTATTTACGTGTCGCTCCATTGATATGGTATGTCGATTACATGAATGAAAAAAGAGTGATCGTTAAAAATCCATTTTACAAAAATCTTACAACAGAACATCTTTATGATGATGTAAATGGAATTGATCGATTTTTTGATCCAATACATACTAATCTAGCAATTTCATGTGATTTCAATGAAGCATTCTATTCTTTATCTGTTTGGCAAAATATAGGAAGAGGCTTTTATTGTCTAAATGGATTTCATACAGAAGGAAACGGTATTTACACCGACCATATACACGAATTTTGTGAATATTATAGACACCGATATTTTAATAAAGTAATCGAAATATACGGTGATGTTTCTGGTTGGAGAACAAAAGATGATAACGGTAAATATCTATATCAAGGAATAAAAGAAGTCATTGAAAGCTATGGATTTACTGTTGTTTTCAAAGTAAAAAAGAGCGATTCAAATCCTGAACATTTTGCCAAACATCAAGCACTGAATCATTTTTACGCTGAAAACAATGATGCTTTACCATTTATTAGATTTAATAAATCTAAGGCTATGGATGTTTACCTGTCGTGTGCAAATGCAATGATGAAAAAAGGTTACAAAAAGAATAAAGACAGTGAAAAGCTGCTCAAAGGTAAAAACAGAAAAAGGGCAACTGATTATTCTGATACCAAAGATTATTACACAATAAAAAAAGCACACGAAATAATTAAAGGCGGCAAAAAAGCAATGGAAGTTTTATATTATAAACAATAAATTTAATATTATGATTATCAAATTTTTACTATTATTTACTCTATTGAGTTTCACCAATAACACTGGTGTAAATGAAACAGAAATGAGTTTAAAAAAGAATGAATTGGCTGTAAAGTATCCTGTTGGTAAAATCTATTATTCCCAATCAGATAGTACCAAATGGAAAATAATTGACCAGTCAACTAAAAAAGTAATATTTAAAAAAAACGATGGATCTAACCAAGGAACCAAAGTAAAACTAAAAGAAAGTGAAATTTGCGAAACAATGATTTGTCAATCAAAAAGGAAATCAGTTTTCGCACATCCTAATTTATACATTGATAAAGACAGTGGGTTTTTTGAATGGATATGTAAAGGAATATTTATTTTCATAATGGGTATTATTTGCACACTTTTATTTATAAATCACAAATTTGGGGATAGAATAAGGTAAATTAAGCTAAAGTTGATAATTGATTTTTTCTAAGAATATCTTCTTTTCCATAGAACCAAGATTTTCAAAATCGCTCAGTAATTTTTCAACATTACTAAGCGATTTTAATTTTGACTCCGTAATCAATGGCATAGCATTTTTTACTAAAGATGTACCTGGTTCTTTTGCCTTTGCCATCTCTAAATAGTGCGACACCATTACATGATCAGAAATCCCTGCCTGCCTCATTACATCAATAGGGTTTGCACCAAATTCTACATAGTCTTGTGAACCCGTATGTTTCAAATGATACATAATTGTCCCATTATCTATTTGCATACCTACACGATGTTTTCCAAATCTTTCTGAAACCCTTTTTGAATATTTTTCTTTTTTCTGTGTTCTAAGCAATTTCTTACCAAACAAATAAAAATTTGTAGGATATTGATCCAAATTCATCTCTAAAAATAAAGACATCATAACATTAGGTATTCTGACAATCTTTGTTAAGTCATTCTTGACATGTTCAGCATAGAAAGTGATATTTTGATTTTTTAGGCTGACATCTTTTATCTGCACACTTAACAACTCAATTGGTCTACAAAGTAAATAATATATACAAACACAAAATCTATACAGTTCAATGTCTTTATTTTTCAGATAAACAAACATTCGCTCACGCACATCTTTCTCAATATAAAACAATCGCTTCCTTTTAATTCGAAATCTTTCTGTATCCTTGAAATAATTTTTTTGACAAAAATTTCTTCGTTTTAATTTTTTGAAAAGTGTTGACTGATGGGTTAGATACTTGTTTACTGTGACATTAGATAATAATTTTCCTGTTTGTTTATTGATCTTAGATTTTATATAATCTGAATAATCAAGCATCATTTCAGAGTCAAATTCAATCACTTTAAGGTCTTTATATCCATTCTTCACAAGCCAGGTAACAAACTGTCTATTCATTATATTATAGTCATCAATTGACCTCTCTGACAGTCCACATTTCCAGTCAATCCAAATCTTATCAATTGCATCAATTAATGTATAGTCCTCTTTGAGTTTCTTTTTTTCCTGTAAATCGGGGTGTGTCCCAGCTTGCAGTTGATAGGTAATATCTGCAATAATCCTATCAGCTTCTATTTTCTTTTGCTTTGAATTTGGAAACTTAGAATGTGAAATTGCAACACGTCGTGTAATCTTTTTTGATCTAACGATCACCGAATACTTGATAATCCAACGCTGATCAATAGCCTTACTACTAGGTATGGATATTTTTGGAAGAACAAATTTTTTTTTCATTATTCAACTTTTTCAAGTCAAATAACGGTTTTGTCAAGCTGACACAAACACTGACACAGAACAAAAACAAAACGCTATAACTCATTGAATATCAAAGAGTTATAGCGTATTTCGTACCGAAGGTGGGAATCGAACCCACACGATGTTGCCATCACTGGATTTTGAATC
>JAHDGP010000186.1 GCA_020627525.1 Bacteroidota bacterium | reverse complement strand
TATCCACTAACCCAAGATTTACCATCTACTTGAAATTTTCAGGTAGGTGGTTTTCAAAAAAATGAATATTTATAAAGTTTTAAAAAAGTTATACTTAATCAGCTATTTTTATAGATAAAAAACTGATTATCAAATATAATAATTAAATAGTGTTGTATCTTTAAGGTAATAAAAAAGCCAAGTCGGAGTTTCGAGGTTCCATTGACAAGGCTTAATTTAAAATTGAACTTGTGCTAGAATAGCAACAAGCTGGTATTTTTATGTAACAAATATACAATTAATTTTTAACGAAAAAATAATACATGTAGAGAAAAAATAATAATTTAATTTCAACAGAAAATGGCAAGATTTAATTTGCATTAGTAGATCGCTAAATTTGCAGTCAAGTTATCTTCTTTTACAAAAGTAAACCTTAGCCATTTCAAAAAGACGACCAAGGATGGTCGATTTACAAAATCCATTTCAAAAGGTTAGCGATATTGTATCATTAACTTTATCTCTATACCTGTGTGATATGGTAATAGGGTTTGGCTTGATGATCTCATTAGTCAAATAGCCATTCCCCTTTTGTTTTGCAAGTATACATATTATTCTATTAAAATCAGTTTGATTTTAAATCTAGTTATACACAACTGTAAGTGTTTATGTTTCGAACATAGATATATATTGAACTACAATTAAATCATTAAAATATCAAAGTCGATACTTTTAAGGTTTAAATTTTTTCCTTTTTCAAAAAGATACTCACTTTAACAAAATAAACCACAAGGTTTTTAAGAGCTATCTATTTTTTAATTTTAAACAATACAAATGAGTACAATAGTGTACAAAAAAAATAACAATATTATCAGTTCACCTGTTATTTCAATAAATAAACTTGGTGAATATTTAACTACCAAACCTGCTAAGCAGAGAAAAATTTTAGAACAATTTAAATATCCATTAGAAAACAAGTTTTGCTATACAAGATACAATGAGGCAATAGCAGCGATCAAACAGTTTTTAATAAATAACTTAGATAAAACAATTTTAGAAGATTGCATTCAACGACTCAAATTAAAAGAAGTTAATAATTCGTATCAACAAACAACAAAAGACTCCTCTATTGATGCATTAAACAAAGTGCTAAATTTTAATTTTTCTAACTTTCGTTTTAATAAATATTCTATTGAATCAAATTCAAATAAAAAGCGCAAATTATATATTAAAGGAGTTAAAATAAGTGTAAACCCAGATGTAATAATAAAATATAATATTCGGGACAAAGTCTTTATAGGGTCTATGAAAATACAAATAAGTAAATCCAATAAACTTAATAGAGAAAGTAAAAATTATAACATGGACTATAATAAATATATTGAATGCAGAGAATATATTTCTTCTATTCTTAAGCACTTTACTGAAAATTATAGTGAAAATAACGAAACCGTAAAAAGTGCATTATGTTTAACTTATGACATTTTCAATGACTCTCTTTTTCCTTGTCCAAATAGTATAAAAAGAAGGTTTCAAAATATTGAAGCTGGATGTGAAAATATTTCAGCTATTTGGGATAGTATATAATTTTACAAGCAGGATTTCATACTATTCGAATTCTTGTTAAAAATATTGGTTAAGTGGAGAAAATAGTTTCTTCGCTTAACCATTTTTATTTTAAAGGCACTTTCATACAATCCAACTATCTAACATCACAATTCACTATCACTTTTCGCTTTCTCATAATTTTTGTATCTTCAAAGGATCAGAACGTAATTTATGCCCTTAACGATTTACAAATCCTCCGCTGGTTCAGGTAAAACATTTACCCTTGTTAAAGAATACTTGAAAATCATTATCAAAAACCCTAATGACTTCAAGCATTTGTTGGCAATTACTTTTACCAATAAGGCAACGGAAGAAATGAAAACTCGAATCATTGAAGAGCTTACAGCAATTGTGGAAGGGGAAGAAAGCGAAATGTTGGCGGCTATAAAAGAAGAATTTCAACAAAACAATACAAACGCACCAATCCAGGAAAACAGTAAAAAAGCACTTAGAAACATTTTACACAATTATGCTCGATTTGAAGTAAGTACCATTGATAGTTTTTTTACTAAAATAATTCGTTCTTTTTCAAGAGAATTAAACCTACCTCCTAAATATACCATTGACCTCGACCAAGAAAAAGCACTACAGTCTGCGCTTGATTCTCTTTACGAAAATCTTAAAAACTATCCTGACCTCACACAGTGGATGAATAAATTTTCTAGTGAAAAACTAGAAGACGACAAGGGCTGGACTGTAGATAAGGAAATCCAAGAAATGGGGCAAGAATTGTTTAAAGAACGTTTTTTTGAAATTTCAAGAAAAGGTAATTTAGAGCTTTCTAACTTAAAAAAAATAAGCAAAGAAATACGAGAGAAAGTTGTTGGCTTCGAGAAACAAATGCAATCATTTGCAAACCAAGCTACTAACTTGATTGAGAAACACAACTTAAAAGCAGCTGACTTCAAAGCTGGTACTGCTACATTGTTTTATAATAAAATTCCAGCCAAAGATTATGATTTTACTAAAACGTTTTTAGGAATCTTAGAATCTGGTACGGGTTGGTGCGCTAAAAAAAGTACAAAGTTTGAAGACATTGAAACTGTTGCAAATGCAGGACTAAACAAAATCGCTAGAGACTGTTTTGCATTTTATGAAGAAAATTTGACACACTACAACTCTTTCAAAATAGCTTCGCAAACCATTCACACTTATGGACTACTGACAGCCATTGCTTCTGAGCTTAAAAAGTATCGTGATGAAAATAATATCCTCCTCATTTCCGACACCAATGTTTTAATCAAAGAAATCATCAAAGATCAGGATGCGCCTTTTATCCTTGAAAAAGTAGGGAGTCAATACCGCCATATTTTGATAGATGAATTTCAAGACACTTCAGATTACCAATGGCACAACTTGTTACCCATTGTAAAAAATGCACTATCAGAAGGTAATCAGGTTTTGATTGTGGGAGATGTAAAACAATCTATTTACAGATGGCGTGGTGGAAATATGAAACTGCTGCTACAACAAGTTCAGGATGATCTAAGAAATTTTTCAAGCCAAACAAAAGTAGAAAACCTAAAAAATAACTACAGGACTAAAGGCAATATTGTTCGCTTCAACAATGCATTTTTCAAATTGGCAAAAACAATGCTGGGAAATTTGGAAGACAACAAATATGAAGACTTAATTTTATCCGCTTATGATTCTATAGAACAAATTCCACAAAAGGAAAATGGTGGCAGTGTCAACATTCAATTTTTCAACAAAAAGAAAGATGGTGAAATCATTCCTACTAAGGAGCAAATTGTTGAGGCACTTGTCAATGATATTAGAAAATGCAAAGAGACTGGTATTTCTTACAGTAAAATGTTGATTTTATCAAGAGGCAATCAAGAGAACATTTTCATTGCGGATCATTTGAACAAGGAAGAGATTCCATTTATCACACAACAATCGTTATTGATCAAAAATACCGTTGTCATTCAACTGTTGATCAGCATTCTTTTTTATCTTAACAATGAATTTGATGATCTTATAAAAAGCCGTTTACTCTATCAATATTCTCAGTACTTTGGTATTGAATTAGAAGAACTGCATTTACTATTTACTGATTACCGTATTGATAAAATTTACAAAGAAGATGAAACGCTTGAAGAAGAGTTGACTCCTGAAGTTTCAGAAAAAATCGAAACAGAACAAGTCGACAGCCTGTTCAAAAAAATCATCCCAAAATCTATTTCGGAAAACAGCCATGAGCTAAGTAGAAAAGCCCTACTCGAAGTCATCGAAGAACTCATTTACATTTTAGGACTAAATAAAAAACCCAATATCTACGTTCAACGCTTTCAAGACATTTGTATTGAGCTAAGCCAAAAAGGAACAACCAACATTGCCGACTTTCTAGAATACTGGATTGAAAACAAAGACCGCATTTCGATATTATCAGCAGAAGGCAAAGACGCCATTCAAATTTTGACCATACACAAATCAAAAGGACTTGAATCGGATGTTGTATTTTTACCTTTTGCCAATTACAGCTTCGCTACAAAGGCTGGAACCAAGCTTTGGGTGGATGATTCAAAAGAACCGCCTTTTGATCAAATGGGTGTCGTTCCTGTTTTATTCAGCAGCAAACTAAAAGAATCTCTCTTTGAAGAAACCTATTATGAGGAATTTTCAGAAAATTTAGTTGAATCTCTCAACCTTGCTTATGTTGCATTTACACGTGTTAAAAACAAACTTTTCGTTTATGCAGATCAGCCACCATCAAGATCTGCTGGAAGTGAATTAAAATCCTTCAATAAAATTATGTTGAATATTTTTAGCAGCAATGAATTTGAATTTAAAAGCAATTGGTCACCCGACAATTTAAATTTAACAATAATTGACAATAGTGATACAAATGAAGAACCAGCCCACTTTTCAGACAACACTGTTCTTCAAAATTATTTCAATCAACCATATCAAAACAAAATACAGATTCGCTGCGAAGAAGAAAACTACAGTGAAATTTTAGATGATGCAAAAGCCAGAAAAATTCAAATGGGAATCAAAGTTCATTATGTGTTAGAACGAATGAACAAAATAGATAAGCTTGATTGGCTACTCACTTTATTGATCAGAGAAAAGCAATTAGATAAACAAGATCGTGATCCTATTAAAACACAAATCCAGAAACTCTACAAGAATGAAATTTTCAAAGATTGGTTTGAAGGTGATTGGAAAACCATTGCCGAAAACACCATCATTTGTAATGGTGAAATGTACAAACCAGACCTTGTGCTCATAAATGAAGCTGATAAAAAAGCAGTAGTAGTGGATTACAAAAAACAAGTCCAAACAGAAAAGCACGTTCAGCAAATTCAACGCTATGGCAGCATTCTCAACAACTTAAATCTTTACAACAACATTCAGTTATACCTTGTCTATGTTGGCGATTCAGAAATTGTTCCTGTGGAAAATGCCTTGACACTTTTCTAAGGAATGCTAAAAAAAATCAAAGCCTCAACATGATCTCAACTACTGATTATTTCTAAAACCAAAGCCTTGGTCAATTTTCGACCAGCCGCTTTCTTTTTTATATCTGCAAACCTGTAGTTAAAATCACAATTCGTTTTCCAGAGTGAACAACCATAAGCCCTTTTTCCTTTAATCAAATTTCCCTTCTTACACTTTGGGCATATCGGCATATCTGTGGAATTAGTTTTTTTCACTATTGCCTTTGCACCTGTACTATCTATTGCTTTAAATTTGATTTGCTTAGCATCATTGATAATGATCATTCCATCCACTTTCCCACTTTCTGTTTTAAAGCCTTTGAGTTTTACAGTCGATCCTTTATCGACTAGTCTTTTCACTTGGTTATCGCTGATTTTTTTACCCATAAAAACAAATGGAAACGCAAATGTACATCCATTTTTATATTGAGTACATCCATATCTAGTCTTCCCTTTTACAACAGCCCCAATGGTGCACCTTGGACAGACCATTGACTTTTTTGTTGTCGAAGCTTTGGTCTTTTTTTGGGTAGTCTTCTTTTTTTCTTTTGGCTTTTCAGAAGATTTAGGATACGAGTTATTTGCGGGAGCTATAAATCGTTTTACATTTTTTTCGAGTCTTACTTCCGCCACTAAATCATCAACCATTTTTTTCATGTCTCTAATAAATGATTTTGGACTATGAGTGCCAAGTTCAATTTCCTTAAGACGTTTTTCCCATTGACCAGTAAGTTCTGCCGAAATCAGAAGCTGATTTTTAATGGTTTCTATCAGCTGAATGCCCATTTCTGTTGGTAAGATTTGCTTTTTTCTACGGAAGGAATATTTCCTTCTGAAAAGTGTTTCTATAATATTTGCACGTGTGGATGGTCTACCAATTCCATTGGCCTTCATAAGTTCACGTAGCTCCTCGTCCTCTACTTGTTTACCAGCCGTTTCCATCGCTCTTAGCAAGGAAGCTTCTGTATAGTAAGCGGGAGGTATGGTCATTTTTTCTAACAAACTAGGTTGATGAGGTCCTTTTTCTCCTACTTTAAAAGAGGGCAGCACTTTGTTATCATCAGCCTCTTTGTTCTTTGCCGATTTAGCCTTTTTGGGAAACAATACCCGCCATCCTTCATCAATAATTTCCTTACCTTTTGCAACAAATTGGACTTTATCGACTGCTGCGTTTACAGTCGTTCTAGCAACTTTACAATCTGGAAAAAATACGGCCAAAAAACGTCTTACGATCATATCATAAACTTGCTGCTGATCGTTGCTAAGGTGTTGCTGCTCACCTGTCGGAATTATGGCATGATGATCCGTTACTTTTTTATCATTAAAAACATTTTTAGATTTTCTAATTTTATCATTCAATAGCTGAGCGGTAAACTGACTATAATTAGTTAGTTTTTTTAAGATACCAGGAACTTTAGGATACACATCTTCTGGCAGATAAGTTGTGTCTACCCTCGGATATGAAACGACTTTCATTTCATATAATTTCTGTACAATTTTCAATGTTTGATCTGCGGTAAATCCATACTTGTTGTTGCAATGTACTTGGAGGCTTGTCAGGTCATATAGTTTTGGAGCATATTCCTTGCCGTCCTTTTTTTCAACTTTGGTAACGACTAAATCCTTGCCCTTAACTTGCGCTAGCAGTTTTTGTCCTTCTTCTATTTTTTCAAACTTACCAGTTGTATTTTTAAAAGTGACATTGCGATAAACAGTGTGTAATTCCCAATACGCCTTTGGTACAAAACGTTCAATCTCACGATGTCTTTTTACCAGCATTGCCAAGGTAGGAGTCTGTACTCTTCCAATAGATAGCACCTGTTTATACCCACCATATTTCAAGGTGTACAATCGAGTTGCATTCATTCCCAACAGCCAGTCACCAATAGCTCTTGAGCTTGCCGCATAATACAGATTATCAAAATTACTTGCTGGTTTTAAATCTTCAAATCCTTTTTTTATTGCTTCGGAAGTTAGGGAAGAAATCCATAATCGCTGCGTTGCTCCTTTATAAGAAGCTTCCTTAATCACCCATCTTTGTATCAGCTCTCCTTCTGTCCCTGCATCCCCACAATTAATAACAAGCGATGCTTTTTTAAAAAGCCCTTTGATGACTTTAAACTGTTTTTTAACACCACTATCATCCTTCAATTTGGTCTTGAAAAAATCAGGCAACATTGGTAAGCTGTTTAGGTCCCATCGTTTCCATTGCGGCTTGTAGTCTTGTGGTGGGAGTAAAGTGCAAAAATGCCCAAAAGTCCAAGTAACTTGATAGCCATTGCCTTCAAAGTAACCATCTTTTCTGGTTTTGGCTCCTATGACTAAAGCAATTTCTTTAGCTACACTTGGTTTTTCTGCAATACAGACTTTCACTTTTTGTTTATGGATTTTTGAATAAAGTACTGGCGCTCCTTAGTTAACTGCTGTAGCCTATTAGATTTTTTTTATACACTTTCTTATTTTTCATGCTTCATAAATGACAGCATTCTTTACCTGAGAAGCTTCTTTTTTTCTAGTTTTTTTATCCTGTTTGATTTCAAACTCTTGTTTTTTAGTAATTAACCTCCACCAAGTCAAGGCAGGAATCAATTCACCAGAATGTTTCTCTAGCCTATAGACAAATTCGATATTCGGTTCTTCTCTATCATTCAATATTCTGCTAAATCTTGTATAATGAACATTTAAATCTTCTGATACTTTTTTCTTTGTTCTATTTAATATTCTAACATATTCTGATAATTGTTTACCAAATGATTTTTTTTTGTCAAAAAAATCTTCCTCTAAATAACTTTCTATTTGATATCGCAAGCGAAGAAGGTCAGAATAGATTCTTTGATCTTCTGTCATTTCATTCAACAATTTAAATCTAAAAGCTCTTAGCTCTTCATCAGCTTTTTTCTTTTCTTTTACACTTAAGTCAGCTGGAATTAACATAGAGTCAGCAATTTCCTCATCTGTTAATGTCTTGCGTAGTTTCTTATATATTTTTTCATATTTACTCATTTTTCAAGTATTTAGAGATTATAGCTTGTGACAAGTTTAAATAAACAACCATGTAATTTCCCATGTGAACGAATCCAAATTTTTCATGATAGTAATCAATTAGCTTGGTCTTTGGTAGTAATGAAACGAAACCGTCAAAACCTTTTTTGAACGAAATTTCGCATACATAACCAATTAAGCAGAATTCCATCTATTAATTTATTCTTTCCTTGATTAGGTCAATTAAGTTTAAGTGAATCCTAAGCTCTTTTTGCTCATAAATTATGGAACATAGACCAAGAATTTCAGTAGTACCTTTTTCTTCTAAAGCATAAACTTCGTTCTTAGATTCTTTTGACCAATCAAATTGAAATTTACGATTTCCTTTTAGTTTAATTACTTGTTTCTCTGTTAGTTTTTTGATTTTCCCACTTATCTTTTTGCCTGATTTGACTTCAATTAGGTTCATTTAATTTATTTCTATTCATAAAT
>JAHDGP010000185.1 GCA_020627525.1 Bacteroidota bacterium | reverse complement strand
AAGTTGATAAAGTCAATTCTTCAAATGGAGAAAAGGTTAGCTGGAAAACACAGATTAAACTTAGATTGTTCTGATATATTGGCAGGTACTTATTTTTGCAATATAAAAATGGGTGAAACCATTGTTAATGAAAAGGTGGTTGTTTTGAAATGATTTAAGAATGTTATAAATACAGTATTTAACAAGCAATCATAGAATAGTTAACTTTGATTTTTTAAGTTTTGAAAACCCTCCTCGCAAAGCGAGGAGGGTTTTTATGATAACAATATGTGGACAAGGTTTGTTGCAAAAATTTATACATCAGGAGTATTAACGACGGCGAGAAGTAGTAGTCTAAGATTTACTAAATGAGTTAGAAGATAATTGTATGCTTGTCGTTAATTCTTTATTAAGAGTAAAATATGAGCTATATTTGTAAAAGATAGCTTGATTTTATCAATACTTAATCCATTTTCGAAACTAACAGGAAGTGTTGATTATGCGCCACAATAAATTGTTTATTAATATGTTAAATATTGATTATTATTCATAATTAAAGATTATGGGTAATAGAAGTAGTGATTTTTGTGGTTGAAGTGAGATAGGAAAGTATTCTATATTTGGGTTATTGATTAACGAACAAAATTTGAAATAATGAACAAGAGTCTAATTTATTTTTTAGTATTAACTTTATTTGTATTAGTTGGGTGTAGTAAAGTTGAAATAGATGAACATCACAATCCTACAGACGCTAGCAGATCGACTTCTTCAAATCATCAGACAGCCTCCAGTAATTATAGTGTTGGGAGTGCTGCACAAGCTTGCTTTCCTAACGAAGCAATTGTAATTTCTTTATTTAATCCTGGTGCTGGTGATAGTAAGAGAGAACTTGCAGTAGAATGGAACACTTCTTCACTTCCTGGAGTTTTAACCCCATCAGGTATTATGTGGGTAATTAATGGAACTGAAACAAGTAGTGGTTATACTTATAATTTTGATATTGATTCAAATACATTGTATTCAGCTTCAGTAATGTTAGATTATGGACGTTTTAGAGTTTATCACTTTTTTTGCTTTTCAGAGTATGGTTTTGAATCTCAGTGTGTTGAAAATCAAGCTGCTTATTCAGTTTGTGCTCCACAAGAGGGACTTTATTCTGTCGGAAATGGTGGCGGAAACTATGAGTTCTTACTTCCATAGTTATAATTTACTTCTTAAAATAGATTAATAAAAAAAGCAATTTAATTATATTAAATTGCTTTTTTTATTTTTTAGTCATTTCATTTACCTTAGAAATCAACCATTTTTTCTTAGCAATGTTTTGTGTGCTAATTAATTCTTCTTTTAGTTTGTCCAATGATTTTCTGTTTATTTTTAATCTTTCAGAATATATCTTATTACTAAAATTGATGAACTGGTAAATTGACTCCTTAAAGTGCTCAGAAATTAATTTATTTCTTTTTAAAAATGATTTAAAAGATTTTACTAAATTAAAAAATAAATCATCAAAGTCTTCTAATTCATAATAACATTGAAGTAAAAGACTTTTTGCTGAGATCGTATAGATTATATTTATAAATTGAAGTTGAACAAGGCTTTTAAGTACTTGTTCGAAGTTTCCTTCTTCAAAAAGCACTAAGGATTTACACAAATTAATACAATCAATTTTATTTTCTTCTTTGAGGTATTGTTCATATTTATTTATGAAACTATTTGTCCAATTTAGTTCCTTTAAAGAGCACCCTATGTTTACTATTGTAATAAAATATCTATCATTGATATATCCATCCTCTAATAATAAATTATTATCTGATCCATACTTAAACAGATCAAAAATATTTCTTAAATATTGCTCTTTACCTTTGCGATAATTTTCAAAAAAAATATGACTTAAAAAGTTGAATATATCTTGTTTTTCATATTGATTGAATAAATTATTATTTTGGTAAAATGATTCACCAATATTTTCTATACTAATATCATTGGATTCATTTGTCAATATTAAATATAATTCAAGTAGAAATTGAGTTTGTTTATTTTGAAAGGATTCTTCTTTACAATGTTCAATAATTGAGTTAAGCAAACGAAAATTTGAGTTGTTTTCTTTTAAATTTTTGAGCTTATCAATTCTAGTTACTAACGCCGACAAGAATAATTTATTTGTAAAGTAATATTGATCTAACTTATCTATTAATAAATTTATATCAATGTGCTTATCTTCTCCTACATTTGAATAATTAGGATGTAAAAAGCACATTTGATACAATTTGAATTTATTGTGAAGATGTTCTATACCCGAAATTTGAGTGCCTTCCCATTCTTTTTCTACATATCCAATCTTTTTAAAAAACAACTTATCCAATTGTCTTTCTTTATAGACATCTAATAGTAAGAAACTTTTATTGATCTCATCAGTTTCAAGTTTTTTATTGATCAAGTACATTTCAGTTGCATTTGTCAAACTCGACATTATATCATAGAGTCTTCTATTAAATGTTTTGCTGTCATTGAACAATACTCTATGAACTACTTCTTTTTCTATTTTTGATTCTTTAAATTTTGGATGATGCTTTTTTAAGTATTTATATAAGTTGAATACACCACCTGTTTTTTTATACGCTTTGCCAACAAGGAAAAAGCCAAGCTCCTTCATTTCTGATGCATCTAACTTTGATAATAACTGAATCAATTTACTTTTTTTCATACCAATATTTATAATATCTGCTTTCAGGAAAACAATATTTTTGACAAATATCGAACTTATTATCCATAATATAAATAGGAAATTCTAAAATTGTTTTAAGTAATTGGTAATCAGTATTGTATAGCACTTATTTGAGGTGCTCTACTTCAAAAATGGTATAATTTGGCAACTAAAAAGCACAAAATGTTTGCTTGGGGTGTGGCTTCTTTTTAAGTGATATTTGGAGTATGATTTGAAAGAATCAGATGACAAGAAAAATTATTTAATCATTTAATAAAAAATAAGTCTATGAAAAATTTAATTTATGTAATCTCTACTTTGTTATTTTGCCTGTTTGCTTTAACAAGCTGTGAAAAAGATTCAATTAGCGAATTTAATGAAATTGAAACAGTAAGTGCTAAAAGATCTGTAAAGCAAATTATAAAATTTAATACTCCTGGTATAGAGATCGTAAGCTATGAGCCAGAAATAGAATTTGACTGCTGTTTGTACGCTCGTTACACTATCGGAGATGCAAGCTACCAAAATCACATTGTAAATACAACCGATAAATACAAGGTGACATTTACAAATTACGACACTGGTTTTTCAAATGTGATTTATACTCGAAACCAATCTTTTAGAAAAAATTGGGTTGGCTCTGATGGATCACACCTTGTAAAAGTTGAATTGGTCAATGAAAATTATGAGTATGAAAATGTTGAATCTATTACCTACCACTATTTCCACGATGGTCATCCAATTTGTGTTCCTTGTTAATAAAATTATATACTTATAATAATTATGCCTATAAATAAAATTGTAGAAATGCATTCTATTTAATAGGCATAATTTAATTGAAAACTACAAAACTTAAAACATTTTTAACTATAAATTTAATACAATGAAATCTACATTTTTAAAATTAACTTCTTTAATTATTGCATTGATTATTTTTTCTATTTCAGAAAATAATGTAAATGCACAACTTTATACTAAAGACGGAGCTATTTCAAGTCATACACTCGGAAACAACTATGTTGGAATGAACAATGCCAGCCCCAAAGCACCTGTTCATATTGGAACATTTTTTACGATGGCTTCAACACCAGGAGGATGGACAAATTTAGGGCATAATTATTATTGGTATCCTGGATCTGGACCAAGAAAAATTCAGGCAAACAAAGGAACTGTAAGGGTTTCCTTTACAAATTTAGGAGATATGTTGATCTCAACAGCTCCTACGGGTAACAACACATTGCTAAACAATTTGACGAATAGATTGGTGCTGAAAAACGACGGAAGAGTAATGATTGGTGAACAGGCGCAAGGGCTTGGTCTAGACAATACGGGCGCATTAATATCCACAAATAGCTATAAATTATTTGTTGAAAAAGGCATTTTAACGGAAAAAGTAAAAGTAGCACTTAGATCAACAGCGGACTGGGCTGATTATGTTTTTGAACAAGATTATGATTTGAATAGCATTGAGACAGTAGAAACCTTTGTAAAAGAAAACAAGCATTTACCAAATATTCCTTCAGCTGAAACTGTAGTTAGTGAAGGTATAAATGTAGCTGAAATGGATGCTAAATTATTGCGTCAAATTGAAGAGCTTTGGTTGCATGTCATTGAACTAAATAAGAAAAATGAAACTTTGGAAGCAGAAGTTCAGCTACTGAAGAAAAATTAATCTGTTTTAAATATTTTGTTAACATTTTAAAATAAAAATATGAAAAACTTATTAATAATATGTTCTATATTAATTTTCGGAGGATTGATTTGTGTAAATGCACAGATAAGTTCAGGTGGTGAGCCTGAAAGCTTTTCCAACTCCACGAATTTAAGACGAATATCTACCCTGCCAATAGTTGAAACGCCCAGCTTTGACAAGAACCGAATGGTTCAGGAAGACTTGAGTGGTGAGCAAATGATAAGACCGCTTAGGTTTGCGAAAGGCTTTAAAGTAGATTATGATTTTATGAAAACGGCACTAGTTGAAAAATTGGCAAACGGAGATAAATTGTATCGTTTAGCTGTCAAATCAAAAGGTGCAACGGCTGTAAATGTTCATTTTGACAAATTTGTTTTACCTATAGGTGGTAAATTACATATTTATAGCAAAGATAAAAAACATGTAATCGGTGCGTTTACGCAAAGGAACAATAAAGACAGTGAAATGCTGCCAACTGGATTTGTATTAGGAGAGGAGATAATCATAGAATATTTAGAGCCAGTAAATGCGACATCTGAAACGAAGTTACACATAGGTAGAATTGGACATGATTATCAAAACATACAAGGATTTTTCTCAGTATCTGGAGTTAACTATGGTTGGCATAATAGGTCATTGCCTTGTGAGATAGATGTGAATTGTAGTCAAGGAAACGATGCGCAGGATATTAAAAGGGCAGTTGCAGGAATGACTTATATTGATGATGATTCTGGAAATTATTATGTTTGTTCTGGTTCGTTAATTAATAATACATTAGAAGATGGAACGCCTTATTTTTTAACAGCAAGTCATTGCGTTAACTCTTCTCCTGAAGCACAATCTTGTATCTTTTATTTCAACTATGAAAGACATGTATGTAATGGTTTAGAAGGTACATTGGCTCAATGTGTTGCTGCATCCGAACTAGTAGCGAATAATGATGATACTGATTTTTCATTATTGGAACTAGATATGATGCCTCCAGAAAATTACAATGTCCACTATGCAGGTTGGAATAGAGGGGCGGTTGCTGCTACAAGTTCAAAAGGCATTCATCATCCAAAGGGAGATGTTAAAAAGATAGCAATTGAAAATAATTCAGCGACATCTTATACTGAGTTTGCGTGGTATGAAAATCAGGTACAGGTATCACCAACTTATCCTGCAAATTCACATTGGAGGGTTGAGTACGATGAAGGATTGACAGAAGGTGGTTCATCAGGAAGTTCACTGTTTAATCAATCAAATCAAATTGTGGGTCAATTGAATGGTGGACTTGTTAATTGTGCAGGAAATTTTGCTTGGTCTGTTTACGGTAAGTTAGCAAATTCTTGGACAGGAGGAGGAACTCCAGAAACCAGATTGAAAGATTGGTTAGATCCCAATAATTCAGGTGTACTTTCAATGTCAGGCAAAGATGCGTTGCAATGTACATATGAGCTAAGCATTGATAATGTTTACAATAACGGTGATGATGTTGAGGAGTTAGCCAGCTATAAAATTGTCGCAGACAATGAAATTAATTCAGGTGCAAGAGTCGTTTATAATGCGGGCAATCTAATTGAGCTTAACCCAGGATTTGTTGCAGAGCCCAACGCTGTTTTCTGCGGATTAATCGAGGGCTGTCAAGGCGATTTGTTATCAATGTTTCCTGTTTATGAAGATATAATTTATTCAGATAATTGCTGTGATGATGTAATGGTTGTTCATTATCTCTTTGAAGCAGGAAATCCAGATGACAATATTCATTATGTATATATTGAAAATGGTCCGAATTGTTCCCCTTTTAGTGCAACCTACGCCAATGGACTTTATTTTGGACCAAACATAATGTTTAATTTAGATGAAGGTGTAACCTATCATTATAATAATATGACTCCTGATTGTTCTGTTGACATTTTTGAAGTGTATCCTTGGATAAACAACCATCTTGATGCAAATAATTGTTGTGCAGGAACCAAAGTGACAGCTTACACAGGAACCTCTTGGTTTAGTAATGGTAGTGAGTACATAGGAAGCGATTATATTTATATAGAGTATGGTCAAGATTGTGGGAATAAATCAGAGTTATATTATGCAAGTAATGGAGTGATAGCATGTACAGATAATCCCAATGATTGTATTGAAGAGTGGATAAATTTTTATTGGCTTCTTCCAGACGAATATCCAGGCTATGTACTATATGAAGCTTCTTGCAAAACGGACAATACATTTGAATTATCAGAGAATGAATTTGATGGTATAAACTCAGCAAGAATATACCCCAATCCCATATCTTCAAATACAAATATTGATTTTGACTTAAAAACTGATGAAAATGTCTCCATTGATCTATTTGATATTCAAGGAAAGTTGATAAAATCAATTCTTCCATTAGAGAAAAGGTTAGCTGGAAGCCACAGAGAAAACATAGATTGTTCTGATATAGTAGCAGGTACTTATTTTTGCAATATAAAAATGGGTGAAACCATTGTCAACGAAAAGGTGGTTGTTTTGAAGTAGAAATTGATCAGATTTTGTATAAACATGACTACTTATATATCCCCAGTGAATTTCCAATTCGCTGGGGATTTTGTTTAAATGTATCTAGCTCAAGACCATACTTAGCCAAATAACAGGCTTTTTTTATAAAATTTGTTCAGCCAATTCAATGAAATTGAGTCAACTGTAAGCCGTTTTTTGTTGGGAAAATTAGCCATTTGGCAAGAAATCCCATAAATATTTGATAAAAAACACTTTATTTACACCTAAAAGGACAATATAAATTTAACAAATTGTAATTGTTTTAATTGTTTGATAATCAATTATTTATAAGAAAATATTTGCTTTTTTATCACAAAATTATACCCATTTTAAACATAGCATGTTCAAATTTTGTGTTTGTCTAAATACTTGGTTATCACTTATTTTTGAAGGGAGTTAATCATTATACTAGGATAGATATCCGTTAAGGAGATTCATTCTTTTGTTCAGACGGTCAACCAAGCAGATGGCTTGGTTGACCGTTTTTCTTTCAATGAGTTTGCATTGTTTATAAAATTCTAGATTCTTTTTGTAAAACGAAAAAGTATATTGAGCCTCATTTTTATAGCTTTAGTCAATAAATAAGAATTTGAGAATTTGTTTTCTAAGTATTTGATTTGGATGAATTTAGGTAAGTTGGTTTTTGATGTTTTAAATGTAATTTACACTAATAGTAAGATTTTTTGTGTTTGCGGGATGATCGTCAATCATTTTACTTTGTTTCAAAATCAGAAGGGCATTTAGTTGTCTTGAATCTGAAACTTATATTTTTTTTTAATTCAATTCTATAGAGTTGAAGAAGGAAGAAAATTGGATTGAATCCACATATAAGGTATAAATGAAATAAAATAAATTTTTTTTAACTCTAAAAATCTTTTAAATGAAAACGGTTAATTTTTTGTTTAGCTTTTTAATTATTCTATTGGCAACTGCAACGCTATCTGCTCAAGATCTAACAGATGATGCTTGGAAAAACAATGGCAACAATGTATATGTTGATGATGGAACAAAAGTAGGAATAGGATCGAATGTTCCCAAAACACATTTGTTTATGCAAACACAAAACAAATTTGGATTAAGTCTTCATGGGGCTGCAAATGGTTGGAGTACAATTGGTAGTAATTGGGCTGGTGGATCTAAATTGACAGCAGGGCATTCTAGTATTGTTCAATTTACTCCTGATGGAAGTGTTTGGTTTAGAATAAACAAAAACGGAAACACATTGGCAAATGGTGGATGGGATACACCATTGAGAATGTATCAAGGTGGCTTTGTTGTTGTTGGATCACAAGATAAGAATATGACAAAAGATAATTTCGGAAACGTGCTAACGGGCTACAAACTTTTTGTAAAAGATGGTATTCTAACCGAAAAGGTGAAAGTAGCCATTAGCACTACGGATGATTGGTCAGATTTCGTTTTTGCTGATGATTACAAATTAAATAGCATCGAAACAGTAGAGGAGTTTGTTAAAGAGAACAAACATTTGCCAAATATTCCTTCGGCTGAAGCAGTTGTTGAGAATGGTGTAAACGTAGCTGAAATGGATGCTAAGTTGTTGCGCCAAATTGAAGAGTTGTGGTTGCACGTTATCGAACTCAAAAAGAAAAATGATGCCTTAGAAGCAAAATTTGAGGGTTCAACAAACAAGAACTAGAGTGTAATTTATTTTA
>JAHDGP010000184.1 GCA_020627525.1 Bacteroidota bacterium | reverse complement strand
ACCGTTAGTGGTACAACTGAAACGCCAGGCGTTTCTAACAATACGGCTAATGACACATACATTTCTGGTATAGAGGTTGCCAATTGTAAAATCAATGATGCGACTAAAATTGAATCTGATGAAGATAATATTTTCGAGAAATCGAATGAAAACTTTATCACCGATTCAACTTGGGAATTCATTAACTTATCTCCAAATCCAACTGTTGGAATTATTAATATTGAATTATCATCAAACTATGATCAATCTATTGAATTATTGGTTTATGATATTACAGGAAAAGTAGTTCGACAAGAAATGCTTGAAGTTGTTTCTGGAATGAACAAAATTTCATTGAACTTAAATAGTGGCATTCCAACTGGAATGTATCAAATCCACCTAATAAATAAACTAGGTGAGCAAACTGTCAAAAAAGTTATCTTGACAGATTAGCAAAGTTTTTCATTTAGCCTACACAACCGATACAAGAAATTATTCTTGTATCGGTTTTATAATCATTTTAAAGAACCCTTTCAAACCTATTTTTCAACAAAAATAATAGTGGATTTAGAAATTAAAACATCTAAATGCCTACCCAACTATTGTTTAATTTAAAATCAATTTTATGTCAATTTAAAAAAATTCTTGCAGTATGCGTACTGCTATTCCTGCAATTTAATGCGTGGGCTTTTTACATTCATCCAGATATGGATCAAACAATATGCCCTGGAAAAAATATGACACTAGGATTACTAAATATTGAATTTACTGCTGACAGCGAAACAACTATTAATAAGAGTAATAAATATGGTTGAAAAAATCTTACAAGGAGAAATTCATGAAATCAATACCGGACAGAACAATATAAACTTAAAAATTAATGACAAACTTTCAGTAGGAGTCTATCAAATCTATTTGATAAATTCTGAAGGTGAAAGCTTCATTGAAAAAGTTGTATTAACTGATTAATAATTACATAACCGATACAAGAAGTTAGTCTTGCATCAGTCTATTATCATTTTAAAGTATTAATTGTTTTTAAACATTTTTTTAACTAAAAACAATAGTTGCATTTAGACAATATTTTGTTTAAGTGCTTACTCAGCTATTGTTTTTTCTAAACAGAATTTTATGAAATATAAAAAAATTCTCGCAGGAGCTTTACTGCTATTCCTGCAATTCAATGCGTGGGCATTTGTCATTCATCCCGGAGCAGATCAAACCATTTGCCCAGGAGAAAGTGTTACGCTTGGAGACAATCCACTTGTAACAGGAGGTTCAGGTAATTACACCTATACTTGGACAGAACAAACAGGTGGTACATTGGTATCCAGTTTGGAAAACCCCATTGTTAACCCAACTGCGACAACTATTTATGAAATTGCCGTTACAGACAATGAATCGGGTATTATGTGTTCAGATATTGCCATTGTAAATGTATGGATGCCCACTTCTATTATGTATGTAGACAGTGATCCTACTTCAATACTAGCCCCTCTCAGCGATGGTGATGTATTAAAATTATGTGAAACGTATACTTTTACTGTAGACCCTGCAATTGGAAGTGGTCAAATAAATGTGCAGTTAATAGATACAGACCCTATTATATTTGATGAAACAGTTGTCAGTCAACTTGGTACCTCGCTTACCTATACCTTTGATCCTACTTTGGACGATGACGGAGCTATGACCATTCGTTTTTGGTGTGATGAAAACGGAAATGGAAGTTACGATGGTGGAGAACTTAGTTATGAAATTGATTTTACTTTGGAAGATGTGATGATTAGTAGTGTAAAATATACTGAGTTATTTAATGTTGCACCCTATTATAAGTATGGATTTGATGATCGGACATTATCAGTCGATGAACCTTGGAAATCCATTGAAAAAGGTCAGACCGATATTGTTCAAGGAAACATTCTTCCTGCGGCAAACTTTCAACAAGTTGAATTTTATTCTGAAGATCTGAACAAAGTCACAGTTGCACCAGTAACCCTTCCTTCTGCAGCTGATCAATTAACATTAACAGCAGGAAACACTTTAGGGGAAACAAGAATAAAGTCTAAAAAGAAATGCGATGAATCTATTATTGATGATCATTTATGTGTTGTGAATTACGAAAAAAAGACTGCTACAGTATCAGTTAGAGTGGTTCACTCTGGAGGAACTGTACCTTATACTAGTACTGATATTCCAGATGCTGATATTATTGACTTTCTTAACAATGTATGTTATAATCAAGCAGTGTTTGAATGGACTGTAACAAGGCTGCCAGCGATGACCGTAGATTTTGATCTGAATATGGATGGAATGATTGATGTTAACCCTCCACCTCCAGCTGATGGTTGGATGACTGCTGAAATGATAGTAATTCGAGATAATGCAGCAGATCCAGCATACGATTATAACTTATTTTTTGTTGATAATCCTTCTGATGGTTCTTTAGGTTATATGGGTTATGGGCAAATGTATGGATTTGTTCATGCTGATGCAGGTGCAGATGACACTGGTGTAGTTGCTCATGAATTAGGACATGGGGCATTTAGTTTACAACATACTACTCCTGATATAGATAATATAATGCATGATACTTCCACAGGAAAATTCAGGCTCAGAAAAGACCAATGGGACCTCATTCAATAACAAAAATTATACTTAAATGAAATATATAAATATACTTTTAATACTTTTCCTATTATTTACAACTGCAAATATGCAAGCACAATCTGCATCTGAAATTGTAAATAATTTAATGGAAGTAAACAAGGACAAACTTGTCTTAACAGTTGACGACTCTGGCATACTAGAGTGTCCTGCTGATGATGTTATAAACGCATTAGACAATTATAGAAACAGCAATTCGAAAAACGAACGTTTTTTAGTGCAAACCATTGCTTATAAAATATTATTGAATAACGATTCTCATCTTGTTAGAAAAGAAATTGTTGACATACTTGTTGATGATTTTATTTTTGATGAAGCGCTTATTCGACAACAAGCAAGTAAAAAATTATTAAATTTTAATAAAAATGACTTTAATAATTCGCACAAAGAAAAGGTGAAATTTTACTTGGAAAACGAACCAATACATGGGCTTATCCCAGTTCTTGGAGTTATGAATTTAGAAGAAAGCAAACCTTATTTAAATGATATTATTTCCAAAGGTGATAAATCTTTAAAAGCTAAGGATTGGTTTACTTCAAAGGCCTGGTTGGCACATGTAGCTTTAGCTAGAATGGGAGAAAAAGAAAATATTCGATATTGTATTGATCGCTTTAATACTGAAACCAATGAGGTAAATAAAATTACCAGAGTACTGAAAGACATGGCTTATATCCGTAATAAAAAGACAATGGATATTCTTGTGCAAGTTGCCAATAGCGAAAAACGATTGCCTGCCATGAAACAAGGAAGACTGGGTGCTTCATATGCAGATTACGCAGTTGAACAAATTTTACAGAGCGTTAAGAATCCAGTTATCAAACCTGTCGGAAGCGGCTATACAAAAGATCAAATTGACTCAGTGCGTAATTGGTCTAGTAAACGCAGCAACCTAAAAATCAATCGTTAGATTTCAATTTAATATTATTTTATTTAGAAATTCTTATTTCAAAATAGAAATAGATAATACTATTTTGTTTGAATAAGTACTTCTTATTTTAAAATTTAATACTATGAAAAAAAATAAATTCATATATATATTTCTATGCTCACTCATATATCTAAATGCTTGGTCACAAAATGAAGTTATTACTAATGCCTGTACTAGTCAAAGCAACGGATCTATTGATGTGAATATTCCTCAAGTAGATGGTGTAACTTTGAGCTATGCTTGGTACAATGCGAATGATTTAACAAATTCTATCGCTACAACCGAAGATTTAATTGACTATCCTGCTGGCAATTATGTTTTGATTGTAACAGATGATAACGGAGGTTGCGAAGTCAACTACGAATTTACAATCAGTAACAATGCATTAGATGTTGTCATCACAAGTGTCACTTCAGAATCTGCGTCTACAGCAGCAGATGGTGCTATTGATATTACTGTTAACAATGGCACTGGTCCATACACTTATTCTTGGACAGGCATTGATGGCTTTACATCAACCGATGAAGACATTTCAGGCTTAGTTGCAGGAACATACAAAGTTCTTGTAACGGATGCACTAGGTTGCTCTTCTTCTATAGCTGTTCTAGTATCAGTCTGTGGTGGTGTAAGCTACACGCTAGAGGTTGAGGCAATTATTACAGACGCTTCAAGTCCAACTTCAAGTGATGGCTCAATTTCTTTAACATTAACAAATCCAGCTACTATCGGTCCTAATATTTATTTTTATTGGCTGAACCCTGATGGTACTGGTACTTCTTTTCAAGAGACTGAATACAATGATTTGGCTCCTGGTGAATATTGCTTATTTGTAGTTGATTCCGATTGTTTTATTATAGAAGAAGAACAATGTTTTACTGTCGGAAACTCTTGCTCTGAAATTCAAGTTATTGGGGAAACTACGGAGGCTTGCCCTATGCTTGATTATATAAATTTTAATTTAGTGTGGATTGGCGACGGAACCGCAACAGCAACAACAAATGGAGGTACTGCTCCATTCACTTATCTTTGGGATGACGGTCAAACAACACAAACTGCTATTGAGCTAGCAGTAGGCACTCATTGCGTAACCGTTACAGACGCAGATGGATGTACTGGAGAAAACTGCTTTACAGTTGATCCATCAGTCGATTTAAACATTGAAGTTACAAATGCAACTTGCGAAGGTGGGGCTACAGGTACAGCAATTGCAAATGTAACAGGTGGAACCGAACCCTACAGCTATTTTTGGAGCTCAGGATCGAATGAGGCAATTGCTGAAGGCTTATCTGGTGGCGAAAACTTTTTGATTGTTTTTGATGCAAATGGTTGTATTTTTATTGAATACTTTGATGTTGAAGAAGATCCATCAACTATTGAAGTTACAGCTGAAATTATGAAAGCTTGTAGAACTGGTTTTTTTAGTTCTAGCTATGATGGATCTATAAATGCAACTGCAACTGGTGGTACTGCCCCTTATACATATTCGTGGAGTAATGGTGAAACTGGAAATATCATTACAGGTTTAGAACCTGGTGATTATTGTGTTGATGTAGCAGATGCAAATGGTTGCACGGGTACTGAATGTTTTACTGTATATGATGCACTCAAAGTTGATGTGGAAGTAAACAGTCCATCTTGTGTTGATGGAAACATTGGTAGTGCTACTATCACTGTTTCTGGGGGAACAGAGCCCTATCAATATTATTGGTTCAATGGAGGTGGTTTTGGTGGTACTACAGTTAACAACCTGCCTGGAGGAGAAAATTATGTTTTAGTAATTGATAATAATGAATGTTTAAGTTTTCATTCTTTCATTGTAGAGGAAATTCAAAATATGGAAATTACAGCAGAAATTATGGATGCTTGTAGAACTGGACTTTTTAGTCCTAGTTTTAATGGCTCAATAGACATAACAGTTAATGGCGGAACTGCTCCTTATTCCTACAACTGGGATAACGGTCTTATAGGAGCATCAATTTCAAGTTTACCTCCTGCCGAATATTGTCTAAAAGTTGAAGATGCCAATGGTTGCGTAATAGAACAATGTTTTACTGTTGAGGATGTTATTCAAGCGGAAGTAGTTGTAAATAGTCCATCGTGTATTGATGGAAATACTGGTAGTGCTACAATCAATGTTTCTGGTGGAGCGGAGCCTTATCAATATTATTGGTTTTATGGAGGTGGTTATGGCGATGCAACCAATAATAGTCTACCTGGTGGAACCAATTATGCTATAGTTTTAGACGACAATGACTGCCTCACTTTTCTTTCTTTCACGCTCGAAGAAGTTCAGATAATGGAACTTACGGCAGATATAACTCTTGCATGCGATCTTGCCCAAGGAGCCTCTTCTGGAGCAATAGACCTAGAAGTAATTGGTGGAACTGCTCCTTATACCTATGAATGGGATAATGGTGTAACAACCCAAGACTTGGTTAGCCAAGATCCTCCTGGAATTGTTGTCTCAGATGGAACGTACTGTGTTGAAGTTACTGATGCAAATAAATGCACTATTGAACAATGTTTTGAAATTGAAAATGTATTAAATGTATCTGTTTCTGAAATTGGTCCTGCTTGTGATGGTCAAAGCAATGGTTCTGCAACCGTTACTGTTGTTGGTGGTACATTGCCATATACTTATAACTGGATTACTGCTGGCGTAAATGCAAGTACTGATGCTTCAGTTGATTACTTGCCAGGCGGAACAAATTTAATGTCTGTTTTAGATGCTAATTTGTGCATGGTTACTATTGAATTTGAAGTTCCTGAATTGCCAGGTATTGAAATTACTGAAAGTATTAACAATACTTGTCAGGGGGACAATGATGGAAGTATTGCGCTTAATGTTACTGGCGTAGCTCCATTTAGTTATAGCTGGGACAATGGGTTTTCTGGAAGTACTTTGAACAACCTGTCTGCTGGTACTTATTGTGTGGATATTACCGATAACAATGATTGTACTTTCAATGAATGCTTTACAGTAGAACAATACCCTTCCCCATCATTAAGTGCAACTACGCAAAATACTTGTGAGGGATATAATGAAGGATCAATCAACCTATCTGTTTCAGGTGGAACTACACCATTTAGTTACAGTTGGAGCAACGGTGCTTCTTCACAAGATATTTATAATCTTAATGGTGGACAATATTGCGTTACCGTTACAGATGCTAATGGATGCCAAAGAAACCAATGTTGGACCATAACTACCAACCAAGTTGAAGTTAGTGAAAACGATTTTTTCTGTAGAACAGAATTTTACTGCAATGGTGAATTAGTTTTTGATATTAATGAAATGGATTACAACGGCTATGTTGATCCATTTGATTGCACACACATCATTGATCAGTTTTGTACCCTTACTGGAGAAATCATTTTTGATCATTATGAACCTACAACTTTACTTGAAATAAATCCTACTACCTGTGCATATAACAATGTTTGTTCAAATGGTCAAGTTTTTTCAACTGGCAATGGTTTTCCTACCACAACCCTTACTGGATCTGCACCGACTGGGGACAACTGCCCAGGTCTTGCTTGTTTTACATGCACAAACACCACATTTTGCAATTATCCTGATGGATCTGTAACAATTTCATCTTCTGTTCCGGGAACTTTCCTTATTGACACATACTATGATCATGAAAACTGTCCTAATTTCACTTGTTTAATTGATGTATCTTGTACTGATGGGTTCGGTACTATTATACCACTTGGAACGAATTGTAGTAATACTTGTGGAAGGTTGCCTTCATGGGCTGCTGAAACTACCGAAATGACGGACGATGATGGATCAAAATTCCTTAGACATACCGTTCATACCAATGAACTTACTTTGGGTGATTTGTTCCTCATTGAAATTGATTTGGGCAAAATTAAAGAAGGTACTACGCTGTATTTACCAAATGATTTAACACCTAACAGCAATCAACATGATCTAACTGTTTGGAATGAAAGATATGATCAAGGATTAGTGGAAATGGATAATGAAGGATTTGTTAAAGTTACAGGATACACTCCTGACAAAATCAGAGATCTTTCTTGTAGCAGATTTACTTGTTTTGATACTGGAGATCCTCATGATCCAGATCCAGAACTTGGACCAGGAACGGTAATTGTAAACGAAGCTTCAAATGGACCAAGTGGCAGTTTAGAGTATGTTGAATTATTGGTTATTGGTGACTCTCCTTGCAGCTTAATAGATATTAGAGGAACCATTATTGATGATAACAATGGCGATTTCACTTCTGCGTTTGCTTTGATGGGTACTGGTATTGCTCCTGGACACAATAGATTGACTTACGATACTAGATGGTCAGCGGTGCCTTCAGGCTCTTTGATCGTTTTGTATGATCCGAACAATAAAAATAGTTCGATTACCATGCCAGATGACCCTACAGATTCAAATGGGGATAATGTATATATTTTACCAATTACAGATTCAGGTATTGAAGGAACTTCTACTATTCCTAATGTTTACAACCCTAATACTGTTACTTACGGTGCTGGTTCCTGGAAATATATGGCTTTGAACAATAGAAATGATGCCATTCAAGTAAGATTACCAGATGGTAGTTATGGACATGGATTTAGCTACGGTCCATCTTCAAGAATCGACGGTGGTCCTGATGACTTGCATTTAGCTACCAGTGGTGGACAAAAAGTTTTCTTCTTTAATGATAAGGATTATCGTGATGCTGCTAACTTTGGTTATGCCACAGTTAGTGGAACGACTGAAACACCAGGCGTTTCAAACAATACTGCTAATGACACATATATTTCGAGCATTGACGTAAGTAATTGTAGAATTAATGATGCGACTAAAATTGAATCTGATAAAGATGTTATTTTCGAAAAATCGAATGAAAACTTTATCTCAGATGCAACTTGGGAAATTATTAATTTATCTCCAAATCCAACTGTTGGAATGATTAATATCGAATTATCATCAAATAATGATCAACCTATTCAATTATTCATTTATGATATTTCAGGAAGAGTAGTTCAACAAA
>JAHDGP010000183.1:6357-8670 GCA_020627525.1 Bacteroidota bacterium | reverse complement strand
GAGTCGATATAAACTCCGCAAGTAAACAGTTGCTTTCTTACGTCGCAGGTTTAGGGAATCAAAAAGCACTAAACATCATTGAATATAGAAAAGAAAACGGTACAATTCCCACTAAGGCTGCTTTGAAAAAAATAAAAGGAATCGGTCCAAAGGCTTATGAACAGGCGGCTGGTTTTATTAGAGTCTCCGATGCTAAAAACCCCCTTGATAGAAGTGCCGTTCACCCTGAAAGTTTTGGCATTGTAAAGCAAATGGCGAAAGATTTAAATTGCACAGTAAATGACTTGGTAGAAAAAGCAGAACTAAGGAAAAACATTAACCTAAAAAGTTACAGCAATAATGAAATAGGTCTTTTTACTTTGAATGACATTCTGGCTGAACTAGAAAAACCAGGTCGTGACCCTCGTGGAAATTTTGAACAAATAGAATTTCGTTTAGACCTAAACAGCATTGAAGATTTAAATACTGGTATGATTTTAACAGGTGTCATTACCAATGTAACAAAGTTTGGTGCCTTTGTTGACATAGGTGTTCACCAAGACGGCTTGGTTCACATAAGTCAATTGGCAAATAAATTTGTAAAAGATCCTTTTGAGGTCGTCAAAGTCAATCAGAAAGTAAATGTGAAAGTTATGGATATTGACGTAGATCGGAAAAGAATCAATTTATCCATCAAGGAAGCAATGTAATGGATATTAAGAAAGCCATTTTAAAGGAACACTCTAAAGCGATGTGTTTCAAAATCAGAGATTATATTGGAACAAATGAAAAAAGATTTGAGGAATTGATGCAAGCGTTTTTTAGTCCAGAACAAATTGAAAGTCAACGTGCTGCCTGGATTGTTTGGCATTGTTTTAAAAATAACAACTTTCTCATTGAACCATACATTGAGAAAATGATTTTAAATCTTGAAAAACCAATTCACGTTGCCGTAAAAAGAAATACTGTTCGAATTTTAGAAGACACAGACATACCTGACCATTTATTAGGAATAGCAGCCACTAACTGTTTTGATTTATTATCAAACTCATCAGAAACAATTGCAGTCAAAGCATTTAGCATGACTGTTCTATATAACATCTCTAAACGAGAACCCGATTTGAAAAACGAACTAAAAGCTCTTATAGAAAAAGAACTTCAACAACCAAACCCTTCTAAAGGACTCATCTCAAGAGGAACAAAGATTCTCAAAAAATTATTTTAATATAGATTATGGCAAAAATTAGAGAACAACCGAAGAATCCTTTCATTTGGGGAGCAATTCTGCTTGCAATTATTCTTCATCTTATTTTCTGGTTTGGACCTGGAATGATTCAAAGGTACAAGCAAAAAAAGGAGATGGAAATGATTTTTTACGGAGGAAATAAATCAAGTGCTGAAAATTCAATAGAGCAATACAATGAGAAAATAGACGAAATTGAAGCAATTATTGATAGTGCTTTAAATGCAAATACTGATATATATATTTATACAAATGACACTTCTATAAATGAGGGAACATTTTATCCTGATTTAAACTACGATGTTTTTAATGATTATGGTAGGATTAGACCGTTGATTCAAAAAAGCAAAGATGTGATTGAAGCCGTTGATTATTTTATAGACAATAAAGACAGTCTAGGGTTTAATGTAAAGCTTGAGAGTAAAAATAGCAAATTCAAAATGATGAATATCAACAATCTGGATGAAAAACTAGAATTCAAAGTATTTAGCTCATATTATTATTCAAATGATCAAATAGAACATTTAAAAGAGTACGCAGAGAACAACCGAGTAACTAGCTCACCTGCCTATCGAAATCTCATTGAATCGAAGGAAGAGCAAATCCAAAATTTATACAAGCAACAATCTTCTATACTGGTTTTTACAGAATCAGAATTGAACAGACAAAAAATTGATTCAGGTATGAAAGCACTGCTTGCTCCCAGAATAAACTTAAAAGACTCTACGCAATATTTTTATTTCTCTTCCTACAACAAAAGAATCGATAAAGAACAATTCAAAAAGAAAGTAAAAGCCTTTAACAAGATGTTTTTAGCTTATCAAGATACATCGAATTGTTATATTCGAACAATAAAGCTACACAAGGCTAAAACGGTTAAATAAATTGATTCAGCCTTCGAGTATTTATCCGCAGATTATATTTTACTGAAAAACACATCTTGGTTGTTGCGGATAAACCTCAGGCTTCTGTTTAGTCTGACATTTATCGCAGCCTTCGAGTATTTATCCGCAGATTATATTTTACTGAAAAATAAATCTTGGTTGTTGCGGATAAACCTCAGGCTTCTGTTTAGTCTGACATTTATCGCA
>JAHDGP010000183.1:0-6257 GCA_020627525.1 Bacteroidota bacterium | reverse complement strand
ATCTTGGTTGTTGCGGATAAACCTCAGGCTTCTGTTTAGTCTGACATTTAATCATTCTTGCATTCACGCATTATAGCATTCTTGCATTAATTAACTCTATAAACACTCAAACGATTGCGTAGGAGTTTTCTAGCAATAAAGACACGGCTTTTAATCGTTCCAACTGGGACGCTAAGTTTTGTAGCTATCTCTTCATACTTAAAGCCCTGGTACAACATCAAAATTGGATCTTTCAAATCTCTATCCAACTTTTTTACTTCTTTTAATAAATCTTTAATAAGCATTTGTTCCTCAGCATTGTTTGAAAAAGTCTTTTTATCTTGCTTAGAAACAGAATCTATAATTACTTTTCTCCTAGAATGGCTTCTATAATTATTGATAAATGTATTGCGCATTATTGTATAAAGCCAGCCTTTTAGGTTGGTGCCGCTTTTGTAATTTGCCTTATAACGCAATGCTTTTACGACGGTATCTTGAACAAGGTCATTTGCATCATTAAGGTCGTGAGTCAACTTAAGAGCATAAGGTTTTAAATCATTTGTAAACTCTGCAATTGTGTTTGAATGTACCATAACTATTGAATTTAGTTTGAATGTATTTACTTATCATACTTCAAATATAATATATTATTTTCAAAACTTTCAATTTTTTCTGAAAGTTTTGTAAAAAAAATCCACAATTTCTTTTCCCATTGTCACATTTTATTGATTTTTAACATTTTAAAAATTTATTATTTTAACCATTAATTAATTTATAGTGAACTGTTCCCCATTTCTCAGCGTTATAGAGTTACTCAAAACAAAACATGAACGATGAAAAGCCCTAAAATTCAATTAGGTTGGCTGACCAATTCTTTAAAACACAAAGTTGGCTTTGCAAATCAGCCTAGATCCACAAATGAAATAAAAAAAGAACCGCTTCTACTGGATGATGATGAAGGACATTTGTTAACCATCGCCCCCACTGGAAAAGGAAAAGGAAGAAGTGCCATTATCCCTACTCTATTAAATTACAATGGTCCTGTAATGGTTATAGATCCCAAGGGAGAGGCCGCTGCTGTAACTGCTAAGCATAGACGAAAATTTGGAAAAGTAATTATTGTCGACCCATTTAAGATGGTAACTAAAAAACCTGCCACCTTAAATCCGTTAGACATATTGGAGCTGTCAAATGGTTCTAGTACGGAACATGCTTTGAGAATGGCACAAATACTATTTACTGACCAAAAAAGCTCAGAAAAAGAACCCTTTTGGGAGCAAAAAGCCAAAGCGCTTATCAGTGGAATACTTTCTTACATTATCGCCTGTGAACCAAAAGAAGATAGAAATTTTGTAAAACTTAGAAAATTTCTTTCCTCAGAAGATGTAACTTACAATCTTGCTGTATTGATGGATACCAAAGGAAAAGAAATGCCGCAATACGCAAAAGAAGAAATTGGTCAATTTCTACAAACAACTGAAGTTACCAGATCGGGAATCTTATCGACTGCTCAGCAGTATGTGCAGTTGTTTGGAGATAAAGTTGTTGCCGACTCGATTGCCTCCACTTCTTTTGATTTAAAATCATATTTTAGGGGAAAACCACAAACCATTTACTTAGTACTTCCACCAAATCGTTTAAAATCACATTCCGTTATTCTGCGTTTGTGGGTTGCTACACTAATAGACATTTTAATAGAAAGAAAAAAACGACCGGAAATTCCAAACTTGTTTTTAATAGATGAAGCCGCTCAGTTGGGAACGCTGGATACTTTACGAACAGCTACGACTTTGCTTCGTGGTTACGGTTTGCGAGTTTGGACTTTCTGGCAAGATTTATCGCAACTCAAACACCATTACAAAAGTGATTGGCAAACGATTGTCAACAATTGCGCCTCCTTTCAAATATTTGGAATAACGACTTACCTTATGGCTAAAGAATTATCAAGTATTATTGGAGCGAAAGATTCTGCGGCTGAATTATTGCGTTTGTCCAAAAGTGAACAGATAATTATGTCACAAGGTGGCAAGGTTGAAAAATCATTAAAGCTGGATTATCTTTCGGATAAAATTTATGAAGGTCTATATGCACCAAATCCCTATTTTGGAAAAAGTTGGAATGTAAAACCTAAGTAGCTAGCTTAACTATTTTTTCAAGCACCCATACTTTCTCTATAAGTTCCTTTTCATTTTCAATTTTTGAGCGAAAAGTGGCTATCTTTTCAGTATTGCCATTCGACAACCTAATCATTTGTCGAATGGCATTGATTAAATTTTTATAGCTCTTTCGGTGGTAATTGATTATGTCCTTGCGGTGTAAAAACATGTTGAAACTCTCAAGATATGAATACAACGCATCGTATTCATCCAATTCATAGTAGGTTCTCATAAGCAAAACCCTAGAATCCAACTCCATAAATATTTCATTGTGTTTTACCTGAATCAATAGTGGAATGATTTCCGAAAAACGGCTTTGACTAAAGTACAACCTCGACAAATTGAAACTATAAACAGAATCCCTAAACTCCTCTGGTAATAAATATTTATAATCTTTCAAAAACTGTTCAGTCCATTCAAAACGAGCAAACCTTATTCCAAGCGTTACAACATTTTTATAGGTAAAATGCGACAAAATTGCATTTTCATTGTTTTTCAATAACTCAATTTCCAATAAATACAATTCAAACAACTCTTCCAAAAATTGCTTATTCCCCTTATTGGCTCTTTTGATACAATAATTTTTAGCCAATATCATCATATCAGAAAACTCGTAGGTTGTAAACATTTCATGACGCCCTTTTAAAATGTCCTTTAGATTGGTAAAATATTTTTCATTCTCCGGAAATTGTAATCCAAGCAAAGCGCTGTGATAAAAGGAAATGATAGGAATGTGTGTAAACGTACCTTGTTCTAAATAAGAAAGCACTTCATTTATCAATGGAATTTCATAATCACTTGTAGTCAAATTTTGGTAATTGACAATCTTGCAACAAGTTTTCAATTTGTTTAAAATATAAAATGCATCCAAATGGTCAGATACTTCTTGCAAATTAGGTTCTCGTGTTCTGTTTTGCTGTATACTGATATTTATTGAAATCTCTTTTTCCAAACAAAACTTATAATACAAACTTGTTTCATCTTGTCTTTTGGTTTTCTCATTGTATTTATTGAGTTGCTTGGTTATTCCGTCAAAATGTTTGATCAATTTGTGTTCTCTAAAATATTCTAGTTGAAGCAATTTTTGTTGCATTTCATTTTGCTTCAATTTATTGATCGAAACAAAATTCAAACACGTTTTGTACAGATTAGAAACTACTTTTCGCAACCTGACATCATTGTATTTTTCTTTAGGAAATACAGCCTTCCAAACACGTTGTTTCTCTAACCTTGTATGTAAAAATCGAGGGGCTGTTTTGTAAATATATTCAAACAACTTAGTAACCAACTTACTTTCATTGTGATATGGAGAATACACAAAATCCTTCAAATCGGCCAATTCTGAATCAGAAAAGTTCTTCATTAATATTATCAACTTACTTTCTTGCATTTCTCTTATACCATTATTCTCAAAACCTAATCACAAACATAATAAAATAACCAATTGATTATCAATTAATTAATACACAAAATAAAAATAATTTAATTTTTCAGGAGTCACAAATTAACAAAAAAGTTGTTGTAATTTTTAACAATTAGGCTGATACTTGTACTATAAATTTGAAAACATCTCAATAAATATATTATGCGAATCAGAAATACAAATACCCCATTCTTTTTACTAGCTTTTTTAATCTTAATTTGTCAACCAATATTTTCTCAAGGTTGGGTCAATAATTACCCAGAAATTCAATCAGAAGGTTATGAAGATTTTTCAGTTCCAGCAATCTTAAAGACAGCAGACGGTGGACAACTTTTATATGGAAATCACAGTTATAACCTTGGTGATCCTTTTCTTCCAGTTTTAAGTTTAAATCCATACTTTCTCAAGACTGACCAACAGGGAAACGCTCAATGGAGAGAAACTGGTTTGTTTGGAGATCCCCCAAACTATGTAGCTGATGAGCTAGCTATATCTTATAATTCAGGACCTCCAATTCCTTTAAGTGAAAGCCAAGACCTTGGTCCATTTCCTAATGGAGAATATGATTTCACCATTACCAACTTAAATGATCCACAATATTCAGATCGCATTTTTGGTAAAACAGATTGTGATCAATGCAATTCCATTTTTTCTCCTGTCATAAACTTCATTGATGAGGATAATTACGAATTGTATTTGACTTTTCCCAACTCACCTGATACTGCATTCTTCCAAGTTGAATCTGATATTTATCCAACTCAAATTTTAAACAATGACTCTCTTCAGTTTTTAGGAATTTTTCAATCAGGAATTGAATATACGATTACAGCAACAGATCAAGCAAATTCTGAATGCTATACAAGTAGAATTATTAAAAAGGAATTTAATTTTAACAATCAAACAGAGTTAGAATATAAAATTTATCGAAACTGTAATTTAAATTCACCTGAACCTAATATCAAATTTTACATAAGCCCTTTTAGCTTAGATGTTACCAACTCTTATTCTTTGACAACACATAACAATGATTACTTATTAGCCTATGGAGTTTTGGATTATAATTATTACCCACAAATTCCAACACCAAAAAGTAGTAAAATTGTTTTATCGAAAATACTGGCAAATGGGCAATTGCAATGGCGAATTCCAATTGATGTGCAAGATTATTCTCCTGAAAATGCATATCATTCTAGTGTAAAAATCCGTTCACTAAATGATGGTACATATCTTATAACATCCATCCTTAGAGCTGTGCTTACAGATGATCCACTTGGAGAGTATTTACAAATCAAAGTTGATGAAAACGGAACTGTTATTTGGAAAAATACACATACATTGTATAACGCACAAAATCCAAATGTAATTTATAGAGATGGAGTTGATAATTTCGATAATAACATTGTAGTATTAAGAAATACTGATAAACTATTGGAGATTTTAACTTTTGATAATAATGGAGTTTTGCAAAAAAGTAAAGTCTACTTTCCTACAGACACCACTACCTTCGTTATCCACGAACCAAAGTTCACATCTGACAATCATTTAATTTTAGGAATTGCAAGATTAGACCAAGCTTTTAATTCTCTTAAAGAGCCTACTATTTACAAAATAAACCTAGATACAGATGAAGTAGTTTGGGAATATATAAACTATGACAACTCTAAAATATACGATATATGTATTTTTCCTGATGATGAAGTAATTGTTCTTAGTCGAGATAAATCAATAACCAATACTATTTATGGAAGATATGACTACAGAAAACTTTCAAAAATTTCGGTGAATGGAACACTGCTTATTGATAATATATTAGCTGATTATAACAGTGCATTTTACTCACCAGACAATCATTTTTACATGCTTTCAGCAGGTTTAGTAGAATGCTGTGAAGACGGTTCATTACTACTTTCAGGTACTCAAAGCAATCCAGAAATTAATAATGGCATGGGAACTTCAAATGCGCTGATGAAAATAGATTCTGACCTTCAAATATTCACAAGCAAAGTTAGTGGCACATTATTTATTGATGAAAATCAAAACTGCATTCAAGACAGCTCTGAATTAGGCATCCCAAATCAGATAGTCTATATTCCAAACTCATTTCACCACGCTATAACTGATTCCTTAGGGGATTATTGCTTCATTATGAATGAAGGCACTTACCAAACCGCTACTTCCATAACGGATTACAACCTTTGGAAAACTGCCTGCCTTGACTCTACTTTCACATTTACGGTTGGCGAAAATGATACCATAATGAATAACGATTTAGCCTATTATTCAGAACTGTATTGCCCTCTAATGACCGTTTCTTTTGGAGCCAGTTTTTTGAGAAGGTGTTTCCCAAACAACTTTTATGTGGAATATTGTAATGTAGGAACTGCATCAACAGATACTGCATTTATAGAAATTATTTTTGATGATTATATAACAGTAGACAGTGCTTCTCTACCCTATCAAGAATTGGGTAATAACACCTTTTTATTTGATTTAGCAGGAACAATTGACATCAATGATTGTGGTGCATTTACAATTCATACTACTGTCGATTGTGAAGCTCCCTTAGAAGCAACATCTTGTTCAGAAGCCAATATTTATCCAAATGATTTTTGTGGAGACACCAACGATCTGTGGGATATGTCAGACATTGAAGTGTCGGCAGAATGTGTTGGCGATTCAATAGAGTTTAGAATTTACAA